>JANMCI010000262.1:0-24934 GCA_031361245.1 Rhodobacterales bacterium | reverse complement strand
GCCGCCCTCGCCGCTGCCCGCTTCTGCCGCAACCGCGCCACCAACGGCGGGCATGTGTTGCAGCATGACACCACCGGCCCGCCAGCGCGAAGCGTGACCCGGGGCCTGGCTCTTGCCAAATGTCACAGCAAACCGGGTGGGCAGCTGTTCCGATTGCGCGAAATAGGTCTGGGCGCAGTCAGACAGCGAATTGCCCGCGATGGGGGTAAACCCCTGATAAGGAACCATATCATTGCCCTGATCTATCATGACAGCCAGATACCCCTCACCGATCTGGCTGAACGGTTCGGCGTCGGCGTCCAGCCGGTCGGCATCATAGCTGGCATAGGCGCGAATGCGCGCGGGCTGGCCATCGTCGGTCGGGCCGTAATAGTCCGTCGCGATCAATCGCGCCGGCCCCCTGCCGCGCACTTGCAGCGACAACTTCCAGCGCAACTTGATGGTCTGACCGATCAGCGCGGTCAGCAGGGTTGCCTCTGCCACCAGCGCTTCGATCTGCGGGGGATAGTTATGCTGGCGCAGCACCTCACCCAGAACACCGTCCAGACGGGCCACACGGCCACGAATGTCGGACCGGTCAAGTTGAAAGGGCAGGACGGTGTCGTCCCAGGTGATTTGAGTGCCGGTCGTCATGGGGTTTCCTAAAGGTGCCGTTCTTGGCATACCGCGCCTATATAGTCAGGGCAACCGGGTGGCCAAGAGGGCAGGATGATCAAGCGTTACGGCGAGTCCGTCAAGCCGGGCCAGCGCTATCGGCGCAGGGCCGGGGTTTACGGCGTGCTTCTGGACGGCGATGCGGTGCTGCTGACGCATCAGGCTGAGCCTATCCCGGAATACCAGCTGCCGGGAGGTGGCATTGACCCCGGCGAAAACCCGATCAGGGCCCTGCACCGCGAGGTCTATGAAGAGACCGGCTGGCATATCGGCCCGGTGCGCCATGTGGGGACGTTTCGACGCTTCACCTACATGCCCGAATACGGCAAATGGGCCGAGAAGATCTGCGCAATCTTTCTGGCCCGCCCGACCCTGCGGATGGGCCCGCCGACCGAACCAGGTCACACAGCCATCTGGGCGCCCGCCGAAGTTGCCCTGCAAATCGTGACCAATCCCGGCGACCGCGCCATGTTGGCGCGGGCACTGGCTCAGGCAGGGCCCAGATAGTCAAAAAGAAGTCCCGAAACATCGTCAGGAAACTCCTGACCGCTGGCGTGGTCGCCAAGATCCCACAGCAACGCCTCCAGCAATTTGGGGCTGGCCAATTGGGCGGAGCGGCGCAGAATTTCGATCAGACCCTCGGTGCCAAGTTCATTGCCGTCCGTGTCCGGACACTCGGTCACCCCATCCGAGACCAGAAACAGCCGATCCCCGGGCAACAGCACGGTCGAGACGGACTGATAGGTTGCGCCGGGGATCAGACCGATCGGCAAACCCCCGTCGCCCAAAGGCACCATCGCCCCGCCGCGCCGCATCAAGATCGGGTGCGGATGCCCGGCTTGCACCAGTTCGACCTGCCCGTTCAGCATGTCAATCTCGGCATAAACCATGGTGAAATACTGCTCGACCTGAACGTCTTCGATCATCATGCGGTTCAAGCGAAAGGCAACCTCATGCGGGGGAAAGGCGTCCCGCGAGCCATCGGGGTTGATCGTCAGCGCGATGTTCTGATCGGGAGAGCCGCCCGACAGCAACCCGGCCAGCCGTGCGGTCATCATCGCGGAGGCCACGCCATGACCGGACACATCGACCGAGAACACGGCAATGCGCCGCTCGTCGATGATGAACGAGCCAACCAGATCACCCCCCACATGACCCGATGGCTGCATCAGGATCGCCGCGCGCCCGTTGCCAAAGTCGCGGTTTCGGTCGCGGATCAGCGACTGCTGCAGCTTCTTTGCCTCCATGAGGTCGCGGTCGAGCGAATCGTAGAGTTTTTGCAGCTGATCCAGCGTGCTGCCGACCAGCCGGTTCTTTTCGACCAATTCCTGCTGCATCCCCACGATCCGTTCACCCGCCCGGAGACGGGCCCGCAATTCATCGGAACTGACCGGCTTGGCAAGAAAATCGTCGGCACCGTTTTCCAGCCCGTTGGCGACTTCCGCCTTTTCCGATTTCGAGGTGAGCAGGATGAAATAGCCATAGCCTTCGCGGGGAAGGGCGCGGAATGCCTTGCACAATTCAAGGCCGTTCATCCCCGGCATCATCCAGTCTGACAGAACAATGTCGAAGGCACGGCCCTGACACAGAGCAAGCGCCGATTCGCCGCTGGCAGCCTCAGTCACCTCATAGCCCCAGCGCGCCAGTTGCACGGCCAGAATCCGACGCTGCGCCTTGCTGTCATCGACAATAAGCACCCGCTTCCCCAGAGCCATGCTGGGCACAGGTTGTTCATTGTGCTGGGTCATATTGAGCGTCACCGAATTTCGCCTGCTGGTTTCTTCCTTCATTTGGACCCTCAGCCCTTAACGGCCCGTGAAGCGTAAAACCTTCACTTCATGACTTCAGACCCAATACCAATTGTTAAGCTCGGCGGCTCAATGTGGTGTCACGGGCAATTCAGGGGGCCGCCGGGGGGCGGAGGGGTGTGACATGATTGATTGGGAACGCGTCAAGGAATTGCGCGGTGAAATCGGCGCTGATGATTTCACGGAGGTCGCCGTGATGTTCCTCGAAGAGGCAGATGAGGCCGTTGCACGCCTGCTGCCGGGTCTCAGTGCCAAGGCCATCGAATCCGATCTGCACTTTCTGAAGGGGGCCGCGCTCAATCTGGGCTTCGTCGCCTTGTCAGCCCTTTGTCAGGACGGCGAACGGCGGGCGGGTGGGGGAGACACGTCCGTCGATCTGGCGGCGGTGCGAGATACCTATTTCGCGAGCAAGGCAGCTTTTGAAAACGGCATGGAACAGGCCTTCGCGGCCTGATCAGGGGCGCGTAACGCCTTCGGCTCGTCGCGACCTCAATCCGGTTTCGGCGCCCATTCCCCTTTTCGGAAATCGTGACGCATCGCAACGCGCCAACCGTTTGCCGACAGCCCCTTTTTGCCACATCCTTGCCCTTGGTCCCGTTTCCCGGTAATCGCGCAGCAACCGTGAAAGGGAGCCTCCGATGTCCGCGAAACTCGCCCCGAAAAAAGTTGTTCTTGCGTATTCCGGGGGCCTCGACACCTCGATCATCCTGAAATGGCTGCAGACCGAATATGACTGCGAGGTGGTGACCTTCACGGCGGATCTCGGTCAGGGCGAAGAGTTGGAACCGGCGCGCAAGAAGGCGATCCTGATGGGGATCAAGCCGGAAAACATCCACATCGTCGATGTCCGCGAAGAGTTCGTCCGCGACTTCGTTTTCCCGATGTTCCGCGCCAATGCCCTGTATGAGGGGCTCTACCTGCTGGGCACGTCCATTGCCCGCCCGCTGATCTCGCAACACCTCGTGCGGATTGCCCATGAAACCGGCGCGGATGCCGTGTCCCATGGCGCGACCGGCAAGGGCAATGACCAGGTGCGGTTTGAACTGTCTGCCGCGGCGCTGGATCCGTCGATCAAGGTGATTGCTCCGTGGCGGCTGTGGGATCTGACCAGCCGCACCAAACTGCTGGAGTTTGCGGAAAAGAACCAGATCCCGATTGCCAAGGACAAGCGTGGTCAGGCGCCGTTCTCGGTCGACGCCAACCTGTTGCACACATCGTCGGAAGGCAAGGTGCTGGAAAACCCGGCCGAGGAAGCGCCGGAATTCGTCTATCAGCGTGTCGTCCCCGTCGAACAGGCACCCGACAAGGCCGAAATGGTCGAGATCACCTTTGAACGCGGCGACGCGGTGGCCATCGACGGTGTGCCCATGTCGCCCGCCACCCTCTTGACCAAGCTGAACGAACTTGGCGGCAAGCACGGTGTGGGCGTTCTCGATCTGGTTGAAAACCGCTTCGTGGGCATGAAATCCCGCGGGCTTTACGAAACCCCCGGCGGCACGATTCTGCTGGAGGCCCATCGCGGCATCGAACAGATCACGCTGGACGCTGGCGCGGGCCACCTGAAAGACAGCATCATGCCGCGCTATGCCGAGCTGATCTACAACGGCTTCTGGTTCAGCCCCGAGCGCGAGATGCTGCAGGCCCTGATCGACAAGAGCCAGGAACATGTCACCGGCACTGTCCGGGTCAAACTGTACAAGGGTTCGGCCCGCACGGTCGCCCGCTGGTCGGACCACTCGCTTTACAGCGAAAAGCATGTGACCTTTGAAGAGGACGCCGGCGCCTACGACCAGAAGGACGCCGAGGGATTCATCCGCCTGAACGCCCTGCGGCTCAAGCTGATCGCAGCCCGCAACGCCCGCTTTGCCAAGTAGGAAAAGCTAGCGAAGGTAGGTCCGCAGCCGTTCGTAATAGGGCAGGGCTTGCGCCGCGAGAATGGCAAAATGACCGCTGAGTTCGGGCAGCGGACCCTCAGGGTCCTCAAATCCGGATGAGCTGTGGACCGCGGCATACCAGTGCGAAGCCCACACCCCGTCATAGGGCTTGGGACCGGCGGGCCAGTGCAGCATGCGCGCAGTGAAGGGAATGCCAAGGTCTGCACACAAGTTCGCCAGCGCCTTGCCAGGATCGGCCCGGATATCGCCGGAATCGATGACAAGCGGCGCATGACCCAGCCAGTTCGCCACCTCGTCAAACAAATCGGCCTGCTGGACAAAGCCGAGATCGGCCAAAGTCAGCGCTTCGCGTTTCTTGGCGTAACTGGCCACCACGCGGGCCGGATGGCGGATCAGGAAGACATTGGTCAGACCCCGCATGAAACCTCGGTCAAACGCCGGGATCATGTGCAAGGTCATGTGCTTTTGGTAATACAGGCTCTGACCTTGCGGAACGGGCCCCAAAAGTGCACGGCCAACCGCCAAAGGATCGGTGTCTTGTGCTGCGATGACCGCCTCTTTCATCGGGTGGTCGATGCCTGTCGCTTTCAGATAGGCGCCGTAGAAAGGCTCATCCACCACGGCGCAATCGCCACGTGCGGCAAAGGCATACATCATCGCGGTCGACAGGTTCCGCGGACCGGACCACATGGCGATGCGTTTGGGATCAGGTGTCACGCCCCGACCAATGCCTTGTAAAGCCCGCGCAACCGCCCGGTCATCGGCCCCAACTCACCCGTGCCGATCTGGCGGCCATCAATGCTGCCGACCGGGGTCTGCGCGCCGAAGGTCCCGGTCAGAAAGGCCTCGTCGGCGGAATAGGTGTCTACCAGGCTGAAATTGCGCTCGAACACCGGGATGTCATTGGCGCGGCACAGATCGATGACCTTCTGCCGCGTGATGCCGTTCATGCAATAGTCGCCGGTCGAGGTCCAAACCTGACCCTTCTTCACGATGAAGAAGTTGCAGGCGTTGGTCGTGTTCACGAAGCCATGAACGTCGAGCATAAGCGCCTCATCCGCACCGGCCTTTTCGGCGGCGATGCAAGCCAGGATGCAGTTCAGCTTGGGATCCTGCGTCATCGGCAGGCCGCGCATATGGGGGACTGTGGCCAGTTTGATCGGGCGCGGCAGCTTTTGGCGGCTGTGCTCCACGATGATCACCATGGTCGGACCGCGCTGGCTGAGCCGCGGATGCTGGAAGGGCCGCGTCTTGACCCCCCGCGTCAGCATCAGTCTGGCATGGGCATCGTTGACCATGCCATTTGCCTTTTGTGTCTCTAGCAAGGCAGAAATCACCGCTTCCCGGGTCATACCAATGTCCAGATCAATCGCCTTGGCGGCCTCGAACAACCGCTCGACATGCTCCTCCAAAAAGGCCCAGCGACCGTTGTACAGCCTGATCCCTTCCCAGACCCCATCCCCCAGCATGAAGCCGGAATCATAGACGGACACCAAAGCCTGCGCCTTGGGCACAATGCGTCCGTTCACATAGATCTGGATCGCCTCGTTGCGGGCATCTTCCTCGGCCTGATGGGTGGAAACATGGTCGGTCATCGGCAACTCCCCCCGGATTTGATCATGAAGCCTGGCTTTCCAGATCACCCGCCAGATGTTTATGAACCCACGGCCGATCCTTGGCAAAGGCGGCGAACCGCTCGGGAAAGCCATCCTGAAGCGCCAACAGCGCGGCCCGCAGGGTTTCATAAAGCTCCATGGTTCGCGCACACCAGACAATCTGGATCAGAACCGTCCAGTTGGTCGGATCGGCCCCATAGGCACTGTGCAGCGCGGACAACTGCTTGAAATGGTCGCCAAGGCGGTCATAGCACTCGGCCGTCGCCAGACTGAGACCGACATGGCCCTGCTCCAACCCTTCATGCGCGGTGAAAAGAGCCAGCGCCCGGTCGTTGGCGCCAACCTTCATCAACTGCTCGCCCAGACGCTGCACCTCTTCGGGCCGCGAGAATTTTGGCACATGACCCAGCACGGCCACCACGAACGACATCACTTGTGCCAGACCGGCCGGCGACAGGTGAACGGGGACGATCCCGTCCTCAGAAAAGGCCGGCTCTTTCAGCGGGTCGTCGGCGTTGAAATCGGCGAAGAACGAGATGTAGCGGCACTGCGCGGCGTTGGCGAGACGCCAGAAATCGCCCCAACGGAACATGGCGGTCTGCAGGGTGCCAAGTTCGACGACATAGGTTTGGGGCCCCGCGAACAGCATGTTGGTAAAACCGGCGCCATGGTAGGACACCATCATCTCGGCGTTGGTCATGATGGCCACTTGCTCCAGCGGGGACAGCCGCTCAAAGGCGACGAACTCGAATCCGAACAGCTTCAGCATGTCGAGGATGTCGCTTTCACCCTTCATCACGCGCTGGCGCGACAGATCCGATTCGCGCCCCACCCAGAACCGCCGGGGCAGATGACTGAAGTCCTTGCCCTCGATCGCCGCAAGCGCCCGCGCCCGAAGCTTCAGCAGGCTCGAATCAAGGGAATTCATCGCCAGAACGCCCTGCGACGCCCGGGTGGCATACCGGCCCTTCCAGTAGATATTCGACGGCGCATAAAGGTCCATCAGCCCGACTTCGGCGGCGGGCATCTGATAAAACGAGTTGGAGAAGTTATAGGGCGTGACCACACGGCTGTGGTGAACCGGTGCGCGCTGGAAAATCACACGCGCCGCCAGTTCCGGGAACAGCGCCGCAATGAAATTGCGCGCGAAGGGTCGGGTCTTTTCGTCGTTGTTGGGGAAGTGAATGTAGATCGGCCCTTCCAGCCCCGTCTCTTCGACCAGGCACAGCTGACACAGCGACTCGGTCACGAAGTGATAGTAGTTGAAAGTGTTGCGGCATTCGACGGCGAAGGGTGTGTCCTTGGGAACCGGTTTTTGCACAACCGGCAGCATCTTGTCGGCGGCGTCGTTCTGGCAGGCCAGAAAATAGTCGACCAGATTCTGCTCGACCGCCGCATTGCCTTCCCCGTTTTCCCAGCAATAGCGGTTCAAGAGCCGGGTGCCAGCTGCGCCGCTGATCAGGCACTTTTCCTCGACCGAGACGAAAGACTTCCTGAACCATGCGTTCTTCAGAAGCACCGGGAAGGTGTTGATCTCGATCGCCTTTGAAAACACCTTGTTGCGCGCGCAATAGGAAAGGTAATTCTCGATCTTTTCATTGATCTCGGTATGGGCGCTCGCCGCAAAGCCGGCGATCGTGGCACGCTCGATCGGGCGCCACAGGAAAGCCGGCGGTGCCAAAGCTGCAAGGTTCCGGGCATGGTACGGATCCAGGATCAACTCGTCTGGCTTGCGTTCGAAGGCGATCTGGTTCAGCAAAGGTTCGCTCTGGTGGGTAATGTAAGGTGGCTTGGATGCCCGCTTTGTGATTCTTACCACGGGTTGTGATCTTTTCCAGTGGCCACATCAACAGACAGCGGTTTCCTTTCGGGTGACATGGTGCTTTTGTGACGCAGGGAACGGGGACTTTGGACCTTATGGATGACGCCGTAACGCCAATGATGGCGCAGTATCTCGAGATCAAGGCGCGCTATCCCGGCGCCATCCTGTTCTATCGGATGGGCGATTTCTTCGAGATGTTCTTTGATGATGCCGTGGCCGCCGCCGAGGCTCTGGACATTGCCCTGACCAAGCGCGGCACACATCAGGGCCAGCCGATCCAGATGTGCGGCGTTCCGGTCCATGCGTCGGAGGGCTATCTTCTGACGCTTATCCGCAAGGGCTTCCGTGTGGCCATCGCCGAGCAGATGGAAGACCCGGCCGAGGCGAAGAAGCGCGGCTACAAATCCGTAGTGCGGCGCGATGTCGTGCGGCTGGTCACTCCGGGCACGCTGACCGAGGATTCGCTGCTGGAGGCGCGGCGCAACAATTATCTGTGCGCCTTTGCCGATGTGCGCGATGAGGCGGCGCTGGCATGGGCCGATATCTCGACGGGTGAGCTGCGGGTCAGCCCAAGCTCTCTGCTGCGTCTTGGGCCTGACCTTGCCCGATTGGCACCGCGCGAAGTGCTGGTGTCCGAGGCGCGGATGACAGATCTGGCTGGATTGGTCTCTGAATCCGGGGCCTCTCTCACTGAATTGGCGCGGGGCAGTTTTGACAGTGCCAGCGCAGAGCGGCGCTTGTGTGCCCTGTTTGGCGTGAGCACGCTGGACGCTTTCGGCAGCTTTGGCCGCGCCGAAGTGGCGGCCATGGGGGCGCTGGTCGACTATCTGGACCTGACCCAGCGGGGCAAGCTGCCCCTGTTGCAGCCGCCACTGCGCGAGGTGGCGGGCGGAACGGTTCAGATCGACGCGGCGACGCGGCGGAACCTCGAAATTTCGGCGGCATTGTCCGGCGGCCGTGAGGGTTCACTCCTGGCGGCGATGGACCGCACCGTGACCGCCGGCGGAGCGCGCCTGCTGGAGCGGCGGCTGGCCAGCCCGTCCCTGGACCTTGGCACAATTCACGCCCGTCACGCCGCGGTCCGGCTTCTGGTGGACGAGGGCGCCCGGCGCCACCGGTTGCGCGATCATTTGCGGCAAGTGCCGGACATTGACCGGGCGCTGTCGCGGCTTGCCCTTGAGCGTGGCGGGCCGCGCGATCTGGCTGCCATCCGCAACGGCCTGACCCAAGCGGCGGGTCTGGCGGCGCAGTTGGATGACGCACCACCGGTGTTGTCAGAGGCTGCGGCGGCACTTGGGGGGCATGATGACCTCGTGGCCCTGCTGGATCGGGCGTTGGTCGCAGAGCCTCCGCTCATGGCGCGGGACGGCGGCTTTGTCGCGGAAGGATTCGACGCCGAACTGGATGAGACACGCCGCCTGCGGGACGAGGGGCGCGGCGTGATCGGCGGAATGCAGGCCGAGTTTGTCGAAGTCACGGGAGTCTCCAGCCTGAAGATCAAGCACAACAATGTGCTGGGCTATTTCATCGAGACGACGGACACCCATGCCGCGCGGATGCTGGCACCGCCGCTGTCGGAACGCTTTATCCATCGTCAGACCACGGCCAATCAGGTTCGCTTTACCACGGTCGAGCTCAGCGCTCTGGAGACCCGTATCCTCAATGCCGGCAACCGGGCGCTGGAGATGGAGAAACAGCATTTCGAAAGCCTCCGCCGCGCCGTTCTTGACCGGGCCGGGCCAATCGCCGCGGCGGCAAGGGGGCTGGCCGAACTGGACCTCGCGTCGGCGCTGGCAGATCTGGCGGTGGCCGAGGATTGGGTTGAACCCGTCGTCGATGACAGCCGCGCCTTCGAGATCACTGCAGGACGCCATCCGGTCGTGGAGCGCGCCTTGAAGCGGCAGGGCGGCGGGGCCTTTGTCGCCAATGATTGTCTGCTGTCGAGCGCCGAGACGCCGGCCATCTGGCTCTTGACCGGGCCCAACATGGCGGGCAAGTCGACCTTTCTGCGTCAGAATGCGCTGATTGCTCTGCTGGCGCAGATGGGCAGTTTCGTGCCCGCCGCCGCGGCGCGGATCGGACTTGTCAGCCAGTTGTTCAGCCGGGTCGGCGCGGCCGATGATCTGGCGCGCGGGCGGTCGACCTTCATGGTCGAGATGGTCGAGACGGCAGCCATCCTCAATCAGGCGGACGACAGGGCGCTGGTCATCCTCGATGAAATCGGACGGGGGACGGCAACCTATGACGGGTTGTCGATCGCTTGGGCAACGCTTGAGCATTTGCAGGCCGTGAACCGCTGCCGGGCCTTGTTTGCCACGCATTACCACGAAATGACGGCTTTGGCGGGCAAATTGGCGGGCGTGGAAAATGCCACGGTGACGGTCAAGGAGTGGGACGGCGACGTCATCTTCCTGCACGAGGTCCGCAAAGGGGCCGCCGACCGGTCATATGGTGTGCAAGTGGCGCGCTTGGCGGGCTTGCCGCAGGTTGTCATCGAGCGGGCCAAGGTCGTGCTGGAGGCGCTCGAGGCGGGCGAGCGTCAGGGAGCCGGGCAGAAAGCCGTGATCGACGATCTGCCCCTGTTCCGTGCAGCACCGCTTCAGGTGCCGCGGGCCGTTGCCAAAGGCTCCGCCGTAGAGGACCGTTTGAAAGGGGTTCTGCCGGACGAATTGTCGCCAAAGGAAGCTTTGGCGCTGATCTATGAATTGCGGGGGATGGTGAAGACTTGAAACCTGCCGCAGGCGCCGGACCTAGCCTTGCGTGTTCGACGAGACGCCAACCTGGGCTGGACGCAGCAGGCGGTCGTGCAGGAGGAAGCCTTCGGTCATCACTTGAATGATCTGACCGGCCTTGGTGCCGGGCAGGGGGGCTTCGAACATCGCCTGATGCATTTGGGGATCAAAAAGGTCGCCCACGGCGGGGGAGATCGGCTTCACGCCGTGCTTGGTCATCACATTGGTTAGCTCGCGCAGGGTCAGCTCCACCCCTTCGGCAAAGGCGGAGGCCTGAACCTTGAGCTCTTCAGGCACGGCATCGAGCGCGCGGCGCAGATTGTCATAGACCGGCAGAAGATCACGGGCGAGGCGGGTGGAGCCGTATTGCTCGGCCTCGCGACGGTCACGATCGCCACGCTTGCGGGCGTTTTCGGCGTCGGCAAGGGCGCGCATGAAGCGGTCCTTCAGCTCATCACGCTCAACCCGCAGGGCGGCAAGCTCTTCGCTTTCGATGAACGCCTCCAGATCGGAGAGCTCCAGCTCTTCCGGGGTCAGTTCATCCGCGCCGTTGCTTTCGGTTTTCTGGTCTTGGGTCTTCATGTTCTGTCCTGCCTTCTATCGCTAGCCCTTGGTCCGGTCGGAAACCAATCGCCCAACGAGTTGAGCGGTATAGTCCACGATCGGAACGATCCGGCCGTAATTCAGCCGGGTCGGGCCAATGACGCCTATCGCACCGATGATCTTTCGATCGGCGTTCATATAGGGAGAAATGACCAGAGTGGAACCCGAAAGTGAGAAAAGCTTGTTTTCGGACCCAATAAAAATGCGCACGCCTTCGCCGGATTCGGCCAGTTCGAGGAAGTCCGCGATGTCACGCTTGCGCTCCAGGTCGTCAAAGAGCGTGCGGATACGGTCGATATTGTCGACTTCGGCGCCCGACGTCAGCAAGTTCGATTGGCCGCGAACGATGAGCCGTTCGTTGCGTTCGCCGGTATTGACCCAGAAAGCAGTGCCGCTTTCGACCAGTTCACGGGCCAGGGAGTCGATTTCCTGACGACGGTCAGCTATTTCTCGGCCGATCCCCTTGGCAAGATCGGAAAGGCGACGACCATCCGCGATCGAGCTCAGGAAGTTCGCCGCTTCGCGCATCGAAGCGGGCGTCTGACCAGGCGGTGGCGTGAAAACCCGGTTTTCCACATGGCCATCGGCGAAGACCAGCACGACCAGGGCGCGGTCCGGGCTGAGGCTGACGAATTCGACATGGCGTATCTCTGATTCCTGCTTTGGCGCGAGAACGACGCTTGCCGAATGGGTCAAACCCGAGAGCGCGGCACTGACGTGATCCAGAAGGGATGCCACGTCGCCGTCGCTGTTGCCCGCTGACGCCTCTATCTTGGCGCGATCTTCGGAAGCGACATCGCCAAGTTCCATCAGCCCGTCAACAAAGAGCCTCAGGCCAAGGTGGGTGGGAATCCGGCCCGCGGAAACGTGCGGGCTGTCCAGAAGGCCGAGATACTCCAGATCCTGCATCACATTGCGGATTGTGGCTGCCGAAAGCTTCTCGGTCATGCTGCGGGTGAGGGTGCGCGAGCCGATGGGGTCTCCGGATGTCAGATAGGCCTCGACAACGCGGCGGAAGACCTCGCGAGAGCGATCATTCATTTCAGCAAGTAGGTTGGCGCGTTCGACCATGCATCGTCTCCGGACCTGCCACCTTAGGGATGCTTGGCAGGGGTCGTCAATCAGGCTTGCAACTTCATGTCCCGCGCGGATATCAGGCACCGAACAAATCAAAAGGTGGATCATGCGCCCTTCAGGCCGCAAGTTGAATGAAATGCGTCCGGTTTCGATCGAGACCGGCGTGATGAAACATGCCGAGGGGTCCTGTCTGATCAAGATCGGTGAAACCCATGTGCTGTGCACGGCGACTGTCGAAGACAAGCCGCCACCGTTCTTGAAGGCCACAGGTCTTGGATGGGTGACGGCAGAATACGGAATGTTGCCGCGCGCGACCAACAGCAGGACACGCCGCGAGGCGGCCGCCGGCAAGCAATCGGGTCGGACTCAGGAAATTCAGCGTCTGATCGGGCGTGCATTGCGCGCGGGAGTGGATCGCTCCGCGCTGGGCGAGCGCCAGATCGTCGTCGATTGCGATGTCATTCAAGCGGACGGCGGGACCAGATGTGCGTCGATCACCGGGGGCTGGGTGGCGTTACGTCTGGCGGTAAACCAACTGCTGAAAGCGGGAGTGATTTCGAGCGATCCGATCCTGGACCACGTCGCAGCGCTGTCCTGTGGCATTTATGCCGGGCAAGAGGTGCTGGATCTGGACTATCTTGAGGACAGTTCCGCCGGGACCGACGGGAACTTCGTCATGACAGGCCGGGGTAAATTGATTGAAGTGCAGATGTCCGCAGAAGGGGCCAATTTCTCGCGGCTGGAAATGGAGAATCTGCTGGATTTGGCAGAAGCAGGCGTGGTTGAGCTTGTGAAGGCGCAGGCCAGAGCCGTCGGGGCCGCCGGATGACGGGGCTGCGCGGGGCGGAATTGCTCATAGCCACCGGTAATGCCGGCAAGATGGCCGAGTTTTCCAAACTTCTGGCCCCCTATGGGACAAAGTTGCGCTCGCTGAGCGACCTTGCGCTACCTGAACCCGAGGAAACCGAGTTCTCCTTTGCAGGCAATGCGCGCTTGAAGGCGCGGGCGGGTGCCATGGCTTCCGGCTTGCCAACGCTGGCCGACGATTCCGGTCTGGTCGTGGCGGCCCTGGGCGGGGCGCCCGGAATCTACACTGCCGATTGGGCAGAGGGCGAAAAGGGGCGGGATTTCAATGCAGCCATGGCCAGAACACAGGAACTGCTGGACGCCATAAGGTCGCCCGCCCAGCGGAATGCACACTTTTGTTGCGTGCTGGTGCTCGCTTGGCCGGATGGGCAGGAACAGGTCTTTGAAGGCACTTTACCCGGACAGATCGTCTGGCCGATGCGTGGCGAATTTGGTCACGGCTATGACCCGATCTTTCTGCCAGATGGCCACAAGCTAACGATGGGCGAAATGGCGCCGGCCCTCAAGAACTCGATCAGCCATCGCGCTCTAGCGGTCGCCAAGTTCATTGATGTATGTTTCACGTGAAACAAAATCGTGGGAAATAGGAGCGGTCCTGAGTCTGGCCTGTTCAATTTGGATATCGGATGGATCGGCAGGGAGAATGAGGCAGTGACTGATTCGGCGAACTTGGGTTTTGGCCTTTATGTTCATTGGCCTTTCTGCCAATCGAAATGCCCTTACTGCGACTTCAACAGCCACGTTGCGGCCAGCACAGACCAGACAAGATGGAAGACCGCCTACCTTTCGGAGATTGAGCGAACCAGCCATGAGACCAGAGGGCAGATCCTGCAATCTGTTTTCTTTGGTGGTGGCACCCCTTCGCTGATGGACCCCGACCTCATCGCCGCAATATTGGAAAAGATCCGCGCCTGCTGGCCCATGTCGAACGATCCTGAGATTACTCTGGAAGCCAATCCCACATCGGTTGAGGCTGGTCGCTTCGCAGGCTATAGGGAGGCGGGCGTCAACCGAGTGTCCGTTGGGGTGCAGGCGTTGAACGATGACGCATTGCGCCAATTGGGACGTCTGCACACAGCGAAAGAAGCGATACGGGCCGTCGAAATCGCGCAGACCACCTTTCCGAGGTACAATCTTGACCTCATCTATGCCCGGCAAGGGCAGGGCCTTGCTTCTTGGGCCAACGAGCTTTCCTTGGCCCTCTCCTTGGCACCGCGGCATTTGTCGCTGTACCAGCTGACCATTGAAGAGGGCACAGTATTCCACGAGCGCCACCGGCGCGGAATGTTGGCTGGACTTCCCAATGAAGATCTTTCCGCGGACCTGTACCAACTGACGCAGCGAATTTGCGAGGACGCCGGACTGCCTTCCTATGAGGTGTCGAATCATGCCGCCGCAGGGGAAGAATCGCGCCACAACCTGACCTATTGGCGGGGTGGCGACTATATTGGTATTGGCCCTGGCGCTCATGGTCGGTTAACGGTTGGCGGCAAAAGAGTCGCGACCGAGGCCCTAAAAAAGCCAGAAGAGTGGTTGACCGCCGTAGAGACGCGGGGGTGCGGTGAGCTTCCTCGTCATGTGTTGAGCCTGGAAGATGCGGGGACCGAATATTGTCTGATGGGGCTACGCCTCAAAGAGGGGATTTCCATAGCACGCTATGAAGACATCCGTGGCCGAGGTCTGAGCCCGATCAAAGTGACAGCCCTTTCCGAAGACGGTCTTGTTCTCGCAGACTCTGATCGATTGAGAGCAACTTCCACCGGAATGCTTGTCTTGAACGGAATATTGCGGGAACTTTTGGCGAGTGGTTGAGCTGCTCAGAAAACCCGTGCGCCAGATTTCCGGCCCACCGCCTTCAATCTCAGCTACCTTCTGGTCCAACTCCGGCAGCGCTTGGGCTGACGGGAAAATGCCGGAAGAGTGGCGTCTGGTTACCTTCCCAACACGTCGCGAGAGATCTTCGACAAGACGTCACAAAGAAGGTCAAGATCTTCAAGTGTCCGGTAGTTAATGCGCAAAGTTCCACCTTCGTCGGGTCCGTTATGGTCGATCCGAACCAACATTCCCAGATTCGCCGAAAGATCCGCCTCGATTGCCCTTGTGTCGGCGTCCTTTTCGCTTCCCCGCCCGGATTGTCTTGATCCAGGTTTTCCAGGGGCCATTTTTCCCTTGGCCAAACGCTCGGTGTCCCGGACAGACAACCCTTTCTTGACGACATCCTCAGCAAGGCGAACGGCATCCGGTGAAGTGATCAGGGCTCGGGCATGGCCAGCGCTCAGGTGACCGGAACGCAGCAGCGACAGCACCGGGTCGGGCAACTGAAGTAAGCGCAGCATGTTGGCGATATGGCTCCGGCTTCTGGATAGTGAAGACGCGAGTTTTTCCTGTGTGTGCCCGAATCGATCCATCAGTTGCCGATAGGCCATCGCCTCTTCCACAGGATTCAGATCTTCGCGCTGAATGTTCTCGATGATCGCGATTTCAAGGACTTCTTCATCACTGTAATCCCGGACCACCGCCGGAACCAGGTGCAGTCCGACGATTTGCGACGCACGCCAACGCCGTTCTCCCGCAACAATCTCATACATTTCCGTCACGTCCGTCGGACGGACGATCAAGGGCTGGACGACACCTTTTTGCCGAATTGACTCAGCAAGCTCTCCGAGCGATTCCGCTGAAAACTCGCGCCGCGGCTGGTTCGGGTTGGGAACCATTCGCTCCACAGGCAACATCAGGGTAGCTTTTTGCCGATCGCTTGGCGTTTCGGCCGACTGGGCTACGTCAGCCATCAACGCCGAAAGCCCGCGGCCGAGGCCAGATCTCGCTATCTTCTTCTCGGTCATTTCAGAGGTCCTTCGCTGTGTCCAGTATCGGGTGGCGCAACAGAAGCTCACGCGCAACCGCTTGGTAAGCCTCGCTTCCTTTGGAATTCGGGTCATAGGTAATAACAGGCATGGCAAAGGACGGCGCCTCGCTGATACGAACATTGCGGGGAATGACGGTCTTGAAAACCAGGTCCCCCAGTGTCGCGCGAACATCTGCCTCAACCTGTTGGCAGAGCTTGTTTCGCCCATCGAACATCGTCACCAGAACACCTTCGATTCGAAGGCCGGGATTGGCGGAGTGACGCACCTCACGGATGGTCAACATCAACTGCGACAGGCCCTCTAGGGCGTAGAACTCAGCCTGCAAAGGAATCAGGACAGCATGGCAGGCCACCAATGCGTTGACCGTAAGCAGACTCAACGAGGGAGGGCAGTCGATCAAGATGAAATCAATTCCCATTTGATCGATCGCCGGCTGCCTAAGCGCGTCGTGCAGCAGAAAGCTGCGCTTTTCGTTGGACACCAGATCAATATCTGCCGAGGCAAGGTCGCTGTTGGCGGGGCATATGAAGAGGTTCGCAATACCCGTCGAGCGCGTGACTTCCCCCAAAGGGAGTTCGTCGACCAGCAAATCGTAGGTGGAAGGTCGGCGCTGTTCGGTCGGAACGCCAAGGCCGGTCGACGCATTTCCTTGCGGATCGAGGTCTATTAGCAGAACTCCAGCACTTGCTCTTGCCAATGCAGCAGCCAGATTGACCGCAGTGGTTGTCTTTCCCACTCCGCCCTTTTGGTTCGCCACGGCTATGATTCGTGGCTCGTTGGTCCTGCCAAGATTAGACATATTCGATGTTCTCAATTCTCAAAACCACCGCGTCGGGGTCAGTAAGACTTTTGATTGCCACATAGTCGAAACGCCAGTGATCTCTTGCCGCCACCAACTCTGACTCGTAACTTTGCCCTTTTGGAAAAAGAGCCACCCCCCCGGAAGCAAGATGTCGCCTCGCGTTGTGAAGCAGAGAATTGAGCGGGGCAAGGGCACGCGCAGAAACAACGGCCGCCGCGAAAGGCTCCAGGCTTTCTACTCTCTCGCTGTGCACCTCAACCCGGACACCCAGTTGTCTGGCTGCTTCGTTCAGAAAAACGCATTTTCTCCGATCAGACTCAACCAGTGTCACTCGCACATTCGGCGCCACCTCATTGGCCAGAATGGCAATCACCAGCCCAGGAAACCCACCCCCACTGCCAATGTCCAACCAACTACCCATGCTAGAATTAGCCGCGGCCCAAAGTTGTGCCGAATCAAGTACATGGCGGTTCCAGCCATGGTGCAGCGAGCCCGCTGAGATCAGATTTATTTTCGGATTCCACCGCGCTACAAGCTCCAGAAGCGTCTTCAGTCTGAAATGTGTTTCACGTGAAACATTCAGCCATTCCGGTAGATCCTGTGCTTCGGCACTCATTGCCGCCCGTTCGCCGTTGCTCTGGCCGAACGCCGGCAGTGCGCCAGTATCAGGGTCAGCGCCGCCGGCGTCACACCCTCAATTCGGCCCGCTTCCGCAAGGCTGCCGGGCAATCTCTTTTCAAGCTTAAGCCGCAGTTCGGAGGAGAGACCCGGCATCGATGAATAATCAATATTCCCCGGGATCCTCACCGCCTCATCTCTTCTAAGGGCGGCGATCTCCGAACTCTGCCGAGCAAGATACTGCGAGTAGAGCGCATCCGCCGCGGTCTGGCTCCGAATCTCTGCGGGGAAATCCAAAAACCCCGGCTCCAACGCCACCACCCTGTCTTCAGTCATCTCATTCAGCGCCATAGCCTGAAGCAGAGTGCGTTTTTGTCCATCCTGGCTCACTGTCAGCCCGGCAGCACGCAATTCAGTCGCCGATACGATCCGGGCGTCCAGTAGATCGCGCGCCCTTGACAACAACTCCGCCTTCTCGCCGAACTGTCGCCCCCGCCTCTCGGAAACCAGTCCGACCTCGATGCCCTTTGGAGTCAACCGTTGATCTGCATTGTCCACACGTAGGGCCAACCTGAACTCGGCACGCGACGTAAACATCCGGTAAGGCTCGGTCACGCCCCTTTGCAACAGATCATCAACCATGACACCGATATAGCTGTCCGACCGACTGAACCGCAGTGGTGACCGGCCAAGCGCTGACGCCGCGGCGTTCGCTCCTGCCAGAACGCCTTGCGCCGCGGCTTCTTCATAGCCCGTCGTCCCATTGATCTGACCGGCAAAGAACAGACCTGCCACATGCGTCTCTAGGCCATGGGTCAGGCCGCTCGGATCAAAGAAATCATACTCAATCGCATAGCCTGGTTGCAAAACATCAACGCTTTCAAGCCCTTTGATGCTTCGCACATAGGAAAGCTGGACGTCCGCCGGCAAAGACGTCGAAATCCCATTCGGGTAAATCGTGTGGTCATCCAGCCCCTCAGGTTCCAGAAAGATCTGGTGAGACGTCTTGTCCGCGAACCGCACGACCTTGTCTTCGATCGACGGGCAATAGCGCGGGCCAACACCCTCGATGTGCCCGCCATACATCGCCGAACGGCCAAGATTTGAACGAACAATGTCATGGGTCCGCTCATTGGTGTGGGTGATCCCGCAAGAGATCTGCCGGACCTGAGGGCTGCGGTTCAGAAAAGAAAGCATGACCGGATTGTCGTCGCTCGGCTGGGCCTCCAACTCGCTCCAATCTATCGTTCTGCCATCAAGCCTCGGCGGCGTCCCAGTTTTCAGCCGGCCACGCTTCAACTCCAGCCCGGCAAGCCAATCGGCAAGCCGTGTCGATGCATTGTCGCCAATCCGGCCGCCCTGTCGACGCTCGTCACCGATGTGAATCACCCCGTTCAAGAAGGTCCCGGCCGTCAACACAACCGAACGCGCGCGAATTTCAGAGCCGTCCGCAAGGACCGCACCGGCGATTACACCCTTCGGCGCTTCCAGCAGATCGACAACCTCGCCCTCCAGAATATCAAGACCTGCCTGCTTGCCCAGAAGCGTCTGGATGGCCTGCCGATACAGCTTGCGATCCGCCTGTGCCCTTGGCCCCTGAACGGCCGGGCCCTTTCTGCGGTTCAACAGCCGGAACTGGATCCCCGCCGCATCTGCAGCCAAACCCATAAGCCCGTCCAGCGCATCAATTTCCCGCACCAAATGGCCTTTTCCCAAGCCACCAATGGCCGGGTTGCACGACATGGTCCCGATCGCCGCGCGTGACATGGACACAAGAACGGTCCGCGCTCCCATCCGTGCCGCCGCCGCGGCCGCTTCCGCCCCGGCATGGCCTCCGCCAATCACGATCACATCATACTGTTTCACGTGAAACACCCTCACTTGCCGATACAAAAGCTGGCGAAGATCTCATCCAGCAGATTTTCAACGTCGATGCGCCCGACCAACTGATCAAGCGCCTTTATGGCAACCCAAAGCTCTGCCGCGATCAGTTCGCTGCGCCCTGTCGCGCTTCCTAACTCATCCAGCGCCGATTCCATAGCCACGATCGCACTTTGCATCGCCACCCTGTGCCTTTCGCGCGTCATGACCCCAGCGGCAGACACCCGCTTTTCCAGCTCCGCAACGATCCGCTCTATCAGCAGCTCGACACCCTGGCCAGTCTTTCCCGAAACCGCGTCCTTCGCGTCCCCTCTCTGATCCGCCTTGCTCTGAACAACGATATCCCCGTCCTTCGGAACCAGAAACCTCTCCTCAACGGCCTCATCCTGCAGGAATACCCGCAAGTCCGCCATGTCCGCCCGCTTCAAACCACGCTCGATGCCGATCTGCTCAACGTCATCCGCACCATCCCGCAAACCGGCCGTATCCAGAATGGTCACCGGCAGGCCGGCCAAATTCATCCGAACCTCAATGACATCGCGGGTCGTCCCCGCCGTCGCAGAAGTTATCGCCGCCTCGCGTCCGGCCAACGCATTCAGCAAAGTCGACTTCCCGACATTGGGTGCCCCGACGATAGCAACCTCAAACCCGTCCCGAACCCGCTCGGCAGCGCGAGTTCCGGCCAGCTGCGTCAACAGATCCCGCCGCACCGCCTGCAACAACGCGCGAACCTCCGGTCCCACATCGACCGGCACGTCCTCATCGGCAAAATCGATCGTCGCCTCGATCAGCGCCGCCGCCCGGACCAATTGGTGCCGCCAGCCATCCGCCTTTTTGCCGACAGCGCCCGACAGCACCCGCAACGCCTGACGCTGCTGCATCTCCGTCTCGGCATCGATCAGATCAGCCAGCCCCTCGACCTGCGCCAGATCCAGCCTGCCATTCTCCAGTGCCCGCCGGGTAAACTCGCCAGCTTCAGCCTGACGCAGTCCCTCCATCCCTGCCAACACCCGCACCAGCGACTGGGTGACCGCCAGACTGCCGTGAACCTGCAACTCGGCCATCGGCTCGCCGGTAAAGCTGGCATTCGCCGCAAAGACCAGCACCAGGGCCTCGTCCAGTGCCTCGCCCTGCCAGCGCAGTGTTCTCAACCCCGCCCGCCGCACCTGTGGCAGATCCCCACACAATGCGACCACCGCCGGATGCGCCCGCGGACCAGAGATCCTGAGGATTGCCACGCCGGCCTTGCCGCGTGCGGTAGCCAAGGCAAAGATCGTGTCCATGCTCCGCGCCTCACTGCGCCTCATGTCCGGTTGGGTGATGACGACACCACCGAAACAGACCTAACAGTTTGATTTTCATATAGTATATGAGAGGCCGCCCTGCGGCCCCTCAAGCCCGATATCGTCAGGCGTTCATCGAATCGAAGAATTCCGCGTTGCTCTTCGTCTGCTTGAGCTTGCCAATCAGGAACTCGATCGCATCCGTGGTGCCCATTGGGTTCAGGATCCGGCGCAACACATATGTCTTCTGCAGGTCCATCTTCTCGATCAGCAGGTCTTCCTTCCTTGTGCCCGACTTCAGGATGTCGATCGCCGGGAAAACCCGCTTGTCGGCCACCTTGCGGTCCAGCACGATCTCGCTGTTGCCGGTGCCCTTGAATTCCTCAAAGATCACCTCATCCATCCGGCTGCCGGTGTCGATCAGCGCCGTCGCAATGATCGTCAGCGAACCGCCCTCTTCGATGTTCCGCGCCGCGCCAAAGAACCGCTTCGGCCGCTGCAGCGCATTGGCATCCACACCACCCGTCAGAACCTTGCCCGACGACGGGACAACCGTGTTGAACGCCCGACCCAGTCGCGTGATCGAATCGAGCAGAATGACCACGTCGCGCTTGTGCTCAACCAGCCGCTTGGCCTTCTCGATCACCATCTCCGCCACAGCCACGTGCCGCGTTGCCGGCTCGTCAAAGGTCGAGGAGACAACCTCTCCCTTCACCGACCGCTGCATGTCGGTCACTTCCTCTGGCCGCTCGTCGATAAGCAGAACGATCAGATAGCATTCCGGATGATTGGTCGCGATCGAGTGGGCGATATTCTGCAAAAGAACCGTCTTGCCGGTCCGCGGCGGTGCCACGATCAACCCGCGCTGGCCCTTGCCGATCGGCGCCACCAGATCGATGATCCGCGCCGAGCGATCCTTGATCGTCGGATCCTCGACCTCCATCTTGAACCGCTCATCGGGATACAGCGGCGTCAGGTTGTCAAAGTGAACCTTGTGCTTGGCCTTTTCCGGGTCATCGAAGTTGATCTTCGTCACCTTGGTCAGGCAGAAATAGCGCTCGTTTTCCTTGGGCGCCGCGATCACACCCTCAATCGTGTCCCCGGTCCGCAGTGAAAACACGCGCAGGATCTCCGGGCTGACATAGATATCATCCGGCCCAGGCAGATAGTTGGCCGACGGGCTGCGCAGAAAGCCAAAGCCGTCCTGCAGCACCTCCAACACCCCATCTCCACCGATTTCCCAGCCCTCTTCCGCATGCTCCTTCAGAAGCGAGAACATCATCTCGCCCTTGCGCATCGACGGGGCGTTCTCGATCTCCCACTCCTCCGCCATCGCCAGCAACTCAGCGGGCGTCTTGGCTTTCAGATCGGCCAGATTCAAATGCTCAACAGTCATGGGAAGGGGTCCTTGAGACGTCACCGGTCACGCCGGGCATCAATAGAAATGTAAATGGAAAGCGTGATGGCCGAATGGCCGCGCTGACCGTCCCCTAGCGGCAGACACGCCGTCTGTCAACCATTTCAGAACTTCACGATGACCGAAGCGACAATGACGATCAGCAAAACCGTCGGCACCTCGTTCATCAGCCGGTACTCCCTTCCCGTCAAGCTGTTCGTGCCCGCCACAAAGTCCTTGCGCCGCATTCCCAGCCAGGAATGAAACCACGACATGCCCAGAACAGCCGCCGCCTTGCTCCATGGCCAGAACTCGCCCCAATCGACAATTCCCGGGGTGAACACCAGACACAACCCGAACAGCCAAGCCGCCGCCGCCGCCGGCTCCATGATCCTGTGCAGCAAACGCCGCTCCATGGTTTGAAACATCGCGTCGGTCGCCGACCCCGCCTCGACCTGCTCGACATGATAGACATAAAGCCGGGGCAAATAGAACAAGCCCGCCATCCACGCCACGATCGAAACCACATGGGCCGTCTTCACCCACGGGTACCAGGCTGCCAGCACGTCATACATTCCCCGCCCCTCTCTTCTTATTAAAGAATATATATAGAAAAGAATGATGATGAGGTAGGGAGCGTGGATAAAGGGATTGTCGACCTTCTCCGTCAGGTTTTCCACAAGCAGCCCCCTGTGGGAAAGTCCGGGACCGTTTGGGAATTCTCCGGCGTTAACACATTAACGAGTTGTAAATAAAGACTTAAATGGCACAGCGCCCAGCCGCCCCTCCAATGCGCCCCTTATCCCACCCCCCCGAACAACCAAACACTCCCCAACCCGGTCCAGGCCCTGTCCACCTGTGGGCGACCCCGCCCGGCACTTGACAATCCTGCCCCCAAACCCCCCACTTCGCCCCGGAACCCCGGTTTTCCCGATCTTCCCCCGCAAGAACAAAGCAAGTCTTTCCACAGGGTTGCCCCAACAGATGACCGAGACATCCCTGCTCCTCGCCTCCGCCTCGCAGATCCGCCTCACCCTGCTGCAAAACGCCGGCCTCACCGTCACAGCCCGTCCCGCCCGAATCGATGAGGACGCCATCCGTGCCGCGCTCAAGGCGGACAACGCCAAGCCCCGCGACGTCGCCGATACCCTGGCTGAACTCAAGGCGCGCAAGCTTGCCGACCGCAACAGGGCCGCCCTTGTCCTCGGCTGCGATCAGGTCCTTGCGTTCGAAGGTCAGGTCTGGTCGAAACCCGCTGACCTCGCCCAGGCCCGCACCCAGCTGCAAACCCTGCGCGGCCAGACGCATCAGCTTCTGTCCGCGCTCGTCCTTTACCATGAGGCGAAACCGATTTGGCGCCACATCGGTGTGGCCAAACTGACGATGGCCGCCACCTCCGACGCCTACCTTGACGCCTACCTGTCGCGCAATTGGCCCGCCGTCGCCACCTCCGTCGGCGCCTACCAGCTTGAAGCCGAAGGGATCCGGCTTTTCACCGCGATAGAAGGCGACTACTTTACAATTCTCGGCCTGCCACTCCTGCCACTCCTGTCCTATCTCGCGCTCAGAGGGTTCATTGCATCGTGACCGACTTGCCCCGTATCCCCCTCGCCGGCGTCATCGGCCACCCGGTCGCCCACAGCCGCTCGCCGGCGCTGCATGGCTACTGGCTCAAGCGCTACGGGATCAAGGGCCACTACATCCCGATGGACATTGCCCAGTCTGACCTGCGCGAGGCGCTGGCCTTCCTGCCCAAACTTGGCTTTGTCGGCCTGAACGTCACCATCCCCCACAAGGAAACCGTTCTGGCGATCGCCGACGTCGTGACCGATCGCGCCGCCCTTATCGGCGCTGCCAACACCCTGATCTTCCGCAAGGATGGCAAGGTCCATGCCGACAACACCGACGGCGCGGGCTTCATTGCCAATCTGCGCCAGCATGCCCCGGGCTGGACCCCCCATGCCGGCCCGGCCGCCATCTTCGGTGCCGGTGGGGCGGCCCGCGCCGTCGTCGCCACCCTCATCGAGCATGGCGTGCAAGAAATCCGCATCGCCAACCGCACGCGCCCCCGGGCCGAGGCTCTGCGCTCCGATTTTGGCGCCCGGCTCCATGTCTATGACTGGGTGCAGGCGCCCAACATGCTGCAAGGTGCCGCGCTGGTGATCAACTCGACCTCGCTTGGCATGACCGGCAAGCCCGACTTCCGCGTCCCCCTCGACGCGTTGGAGCCGGGCACCGTGGTGACCGACCTCGTCTATACCCCCCTGATGACCCAGTTCCTGATCGAGGCGCAGGAGCGCGGGGCGCAGGTCGTCGATGGCCTCGGCATGCTGCTCCATCAGGCCGCCCCCGGGTTCGAGCGCTGGTTCAACCACCGCCCCGAGGTCGACGACGCCACCCGCGCCGCCGTGTTGGGCCTATGAGCGCGTTCCGCCTTGGCCTGACCGGCTCCATCGGCATGGGCAAGTCCACCACCGCCGCCCTTTTCGCGGCCGAGGGCGTGCCGGTCTGGGATGCCGACGCCGCCGTGCACCGCCTTTACGCCCCCGGCGGCGCGGCGGTTGCCCCGCTGTCAGCCCTTTTCCCCGCCGCCCTGCAAGGTCGGGCCATCTCTCGTGACACCCTCAAATCGCTGATAGCGGCCGACCCCGCGATCCTGCCCCGGCTTGAAGCCGTGGTTCATCCCCTTGTCGCCGCCGACCGCGCCACCTTCCTTGCCGAAACGCGCGCCGATCTCGTCGTCCTCGACATCCCGCTCCTGTTCGAGAACAGCATCGAAACCCAACTCGATGCCACCCTCCTCGTCACCGCCCCGCCCGAGTTGCAGCGCGCCCGCGTCCTCGCCCGCCCCGGCATGACCGCGGCCCATTTTGCCACCATCCTCGCCCGCCAGATGCCCGATGCCCAGAAACGCAAACGCGCCACCCACATCGTCGAAACCCTCGACCTGCCCTCGACCACGGCTTATGTCAAAGCCCTGATCGCCCATATCCGGACCCGGAACACAGCCTGA
>JANMCI010000256.1:0-4055 GCA_031361245.1 Rhodobacterales bacterium | reverse complement strand
GGTTTGTGCGGCGGCTTGGGCAGACCCCACACTGCGCAACACGCAGGTTTCGGCGGCGATCAGCGCCGATGACGGGCGGCACTGGTTTTTGATCAACGCCTCGCCCGATGTCCGCCAGCAGATTCTTGATACGCCCGCGCTGCACCCGGCCAAGGGTACGTTGCGCCATTCGCCCATTGCCGGGGTGATCCTGACCAATGGCGAGATTGATGCCATCGCGGGGCTGCTCAGCCTGCGCGAAAGCAGCCCCTTCGCTCTGCACGCCCACCCGCGCGTCCTGTCCACCCTCGCCGCCAATTCGGTGTTCGACGTGCTGAACCCTGCCTTTGTGCCGCGCCTGCCGATGCTGTTGGACACCCCGTTCGAGCCCCAGCTGCCTGACGGCACCGCCTCGGGTCTGCTTGTCGAAGCTTTCGCCGTTCCGGGCAAGCCGGCATGGTACATGGAAGGCGCTACCGCTGACCCCGGCGACACCATCGGCTTGCGGTTGCAGGCCACGGCCGGGGGCAATGCTGTCTACTTCATCGCCGCCTGCGCCGAGGTGACGCCGGGCCTTGCCGACCGGTTGCGCAGCGCGCGGCTGGTGCTGTTCGACGGAACGCTGTGGCAGGATGACGAGATGATCCGCGCCGGACTTGGCCAAAAGACCGGCCAGCGCATGGGGCATCTGTCGATGTCGGGTCAGGACGGCACGATGGCCGCGCTGGACGGTCTGGACATAGGCCAGCGCATCTTTGTCCATATCAACAACACCAACCCCGCCCTTCTGCCGGATACGCCCGAACGTCACGCCCTGACGGCCGCCGGCTGGCACATCCCATTACCCGGAGAGGAGTTCAGCGCATGAGCATCCATCAGACCGACCCGATGATGACCGAACCCCTGACCAGCGCCGAGGCGATGGAGCGCCGCCTGCGCCATATCGGGGCGACGCGCTATCATTCGTTGCACCCGTTCCACCACATGCTGCATGGCGGCAAGCTGACCAAGGGTCAGGTGCAGGCCTGGGCGCTGAACCGGTTCTATTATCAAAGCTCGATCCCGATAAAGGATGCCATCGTGCTGTCGCGCTTTCGCGACCGGGACATCCGGCTGGAATGGCGGCACCGGATCGAGGATCACGACGGCCAGATCGGCGGCGAGGGTGGCATCGATCGCTGGCTCAATTTGACTGACGGGCTGGGGCTGGACCGGGCCTATGTGGAATCGGCGGCGGGCATTCTGCCGGCGACGCGGTTCGCGGTGGACGCCTATGTCAATTTCGTCGGGGCCAAATCGCCGCTGGAGGCAATAGCCTCGTCCCTGACCGAACTGTTCGCGCCCAATCTGCATGAGGAACGCATCTCCGGGATGCTGAAACACTATGACTTCATCAACCCAACGGTGATGACCTATTTCCAGCGCCGGTTGGAACAGGCCCCGCGCGATGCCAACTTTGCCCTGACTTTCGTCAAAGAACACGCCAAGACGCCCGAACAGCGCCAGCAGGTCTGCGATGCACTGACTTTCAAGACCCAGGTCCTCTGGGTGCAGCTCGATGCGCTTTACCATGCCTATGTCTCGGGCTTTCCGCCGCCCGGCGTATTTGTCCCCGAGGTCGCCTGATGGACCAATCCCCGCGCAAGACGCGACCGGTTCTGGCACCCGCCAGCCGCCCGTCCTTTCCCCGCCATGTCCGTTTGCGCTTTGACAAGACCCGCGAGCGCTGGGTGATCCTTGCACCGGAACGGGTGCTGGTACCGGATGATCTTTCGGTCGAGGTGCTGCAACTGTGCGACGGCCAGCGCAGCATTCAGGATGTGGTGGCCGTACTGGCCGAAAAGTTTGCCGCCGACCCCGACCTGATCATGACGGACTGCCTTGCCCTGCTGCAGGGCCTTGCCGACAAGGGCTTTCTTCTGGACACATCGGAGACCAAGTGATGACCGACCAAACTCCACCCGTCGCCGATTTTCAGCTTGTCGCCAAAGCGGGCGAGGACGTGTCGGCCCAGCGCGCAGCTTACGGCATCCCGCTGGCCGTGCTGGCCGAACTGACCCACCGCTGCCCTCTGCAATGCCCCTACTGCTCCAACCCGCTGGAACTGGAGGCGGCGTCAAAGGAACTGACCACTGCGGAATGGTGCAAAGTGATGGACGAGCTGGCCGAGATTGGTGTCTTGCAGATCCATTTCTCGGGCGGGGAACCCACGGTGCGCAAGGACCTGACCGAGCTTGTGCGTCACGCCACCGAGGTCGGGCTTTATTCCAACCTCATCACCTCGGCCGTCATGCTAAGCAAGGAACGGTTGCAGGACCTGTCGGATGCGGGCCTGTGCCACGTCCAGATTTCGGTGCAGGGGGCCGAGCCGGTACTGGCCGACCGGGTCGGCGGCTTCAAAAACGGTCATGCGAAAAAGCTGGACGCCGCCCGCTGGACGCGCGAGGTGGGGCTTCCTTTGACCATCAACGCCGTAATGCACCGCCAGAACCTGCACCAGTTGCCGCAGATCATCGACCTGGCCGTGGCGCTGGACGCTGACCGGCTGGAGGTGGCGAATGTGCAGTACTATGGCTGGGCGCTGAAGAACCGCCAGACGCTGATCCCCAGTTTTGCGCAACTGGAGGAAACCAACCGCATCGTGGACGAGGCGCGTGCGCGGCTGGAAGGCGTGCTGGACATCGACTATGTCATTCCCGATTACTATGCCCAGCGCCCCAAGCAGTGCATGGGCGGTTGGGGGCGGCAGTTCTTCAACATCTCGCCCGCGGGCAAGGTTCTGCCCTGTCATGCCGCTGAAAGCATCACGGGGATGGAGTTTGATTCGGTCCGTTCCAACAAGTCGATCCGCTGGATCTGGGACAATTCCGAGGCCTTCAACAAATACCGCGGCACCGACTGGATGCCCGAACCTTGCAAATCCTGCGAGTTCAAGGAGGTCGACTATGGCGGCTGCCGCTGTCAGGCGCATGCGCTGACCGGATCGGCGGGCAACACCGATCCGGCCTGCGCAAAGTCGCCCCTGCACGCCGGCATCTTCCAGCAGGCCGCAAACGAGGCCGCCGACGAGCAGAACCGCTTCCTTTATCGCAACTTCTCGGGCGGCGCGCCAGAGGCGGAGATGCCGTGAACGCGCCTGCGACCCCGGCGGAAACCGAGTTCTTTCTGGAGGTTGGGGATGGTCACCGCCTGTGGGTTCAGGCGCAGGGCGAAGCGTCTGGCATTCCGGCGGTATTTCTGCACGGCGGGCCGGGGAGCGGATTTCAGCCCGGCAATTTCAACCTGTTTGACCCTGCCCGCTATCATGCCGTGTTCTTTGACCAGCGCGGCGCCGGGCGCAGCCAGCCGCGCGGCGGACTTGAAGCCAACACCACCACCCATCTGATTGCCGACATCGAGGCGCTGCGCCGACATTTCGGCTTTGACAAATGGCTGGTCGTCGGTGGGTCCTGGGGGGCCACCCTGGCCTTGGCCTATGCCCAGACGCATCCGGAACGGGTATCGGGCCTTGTTCTGCGCGCCGTGTTTCTGGGCACGGCGGCCGAGCTTGACTGGGCCTTTGGCACGGGCCTGAGGCATTTTCACCCCGCCCTGCATGCCGATTTCCTCAACTTCCTTCCCGAGGCCGAGCGCGCCGACCCCTTGCCGAACTATTACCGCCGCATCCTGCATCCCGATCCGGCCATTCACCTGCCCGCCGCCCACGCCTGGCACAACACCGAGCGCATCCTGTCCGAGGTCGCCCCCGGCCGTACCCGGCTGTCCCCCGCGCCGGCTGACCGGCCCCGTCCTAACTCGCCCTTTGTCGAGGCGCATTACTTCCATAACCAGTGCTTCATGGCACCGAAAGCCCTGCTGGACGGGGCGCACCGCCTTGCCGGGATTCCGGGGCTGATCGTGCAGGGGCGCTATGACCTTTTGTGCCCGCCCGCGACCAGCCATGCGCTGGCAAGCCGTTGGCCCGATGCCCGCGTGGTGATGGCCGAGGTGTCGGGTCACAGCCTGTCGCATCCTGCGGTGCATCAGGCCGTCCGTTCCGCCATCGCAGACTTCGACGGCGCCGGTTTTGCCGCGAT
>JANMCI010000243.1:0-7019 GCA_031361245.1 Rhodobacterales bacterium | reverse complement strand
GTCAGGTTGCGTCTGATTTGGGGGTCGGGTTTTCGACTCTGAACAAGTGGGTGAAGATGGTTTCTGATGAGGCCGGTCCGCCTGACCCTGACCAGAACCTGCTTCGAGAGAACGAACGGCTTCGGCGCGAGAACCGGATTCTCAAGGAGGAGAGGGACCTGCTAAAAAAGGCCACTCAGTTCTTTGCGGCCCAAAAGCCGTGAAGTTTGCGTTCCTTGATGACTATCGCGGCATCCTTTCGAAGGCGCGTGCGTGCCGCGTGATGGGGGTCACGGATCGCGGCCTACGGGCATGGAAACATCGCCCGGTATCGCACCGACAGCGGCGTGACATGGTGCTGTTGGCGCATATCCGGGACCAGCATCGGTCCAGTCTGGGCAGCTATGGCAGGCCCAGGATGACGGAAGAATTGAACGAGTTGGGGGTGCGTGTCGGGCACCGCCGGGTGGGTCGTTTGATGCGACAGAATGCCATTTCTGTGGTCAGAACCCATAAATTCAAGGCAACTACGGACAGCGACCACAGGTTCAACATCGCGCCGAATCTCCTGAAGCAAGACTTTGCCGCGAGCCAGACCAACCAGAAGTGGGCGAGCGACATCACCTATGTCTGGACGCGCGAAGGGTGGGTCTATCTGGCGGTCATTTTGGACCTGCATTCACGGCGGGTGATCGGATGGGCCATCAGCAACCGCATGAAGAAAGACCTGGCGATCCGCGCCCTGAACATGGCCATCGCCCTGCGCAGGCCACCCAAGGGATGCATTCATCATAGCGACAGGGGCAGCCAATACTGTTCACACGACTATCAGAAGATCCTGCGCAAATACGGGCTGACCGCGTCGATGAGCGGCAAAGGCAATTGCTATGATAACTCCGCCGTCGAGAGCTTTTTCAAATCCCTCAAGGCCGAACTGGTCTGGCGCAGGAACTGGCAGACCCGCCGAGACGTCGAAGTCGCCCTCTTCGAATACATCAACGGCTTCTACAATCCACGCCGAAGACACTCAGCCTTGGGCTGGAAAAGCCCCATGGCTTTCGAACGGAAGGCCGCTTAACATGAGCACCTGACCGGAACGAAACCGCGACAGGTCCAGACGCGCACGCCAATTCACCCAATAGGGCAGTGCTCTCCATTGAGCCTGCGGGTGCCTTGACTTCTCTCTTGCCGAAGCGACCACGCGGCAAGGAGTTGAAGAAGGTTTCAGGGGTACGCCAATCCATGCGGTGAAGTCCTTCTAAAAGACCATGACCGAAATTGGTCCGGCATTCTGGCACTTGATGGTTTAACCCACTCCGATCCATGTCAAATCGCAATGATGGTGCCCAACGTACCATCGAGCAGTTTCGGTGCGTCGAACAGCTTGCTTATGCATGCGAGCATTCCACCCCCTGGATGATGGCCGTCGCCGTTTCCACCCTCGGGCCTAACGAACCAGATATCGAGGCTCTTTTGGTCATCTTCGGGAGGCCAGAAGTGTTGTCGAAGTAGCCACTTCTTTGCCTGGCGCCTGATCGGTGCGATCCTCTGGGAATGAAACATGATATGGCCAAAGCCAGCGCAACGACCGCCAGTAACCGGCATCAGTCGCAAGGTCGGAACTTGGTGGAAAGTGCCGGCGATCCGCCAAGGCGGTGATGTCTGTCCGGGCAATCCCCACTTGAGAAGAAAACCACCGGATCCAAGGCAGTTTCCGTGCGGGTCAGGGGCAAGGACGCTGGCACATGTCGCCGCTTGTGACCTGTCGCCCGGCAACAGGATTGCCGCCGCTACCAAGCGCTTTGAATCACTTGCGGATTTCCTGCGGAGCTCATCCTGGGGACCAATGGCCAGCTGATTTGAAAGCGCTTTGAGCTTCGAATCATTGACTTGATCGGTTTTATTGCCATAAGGCATCCGAAGCGTTTCGGAAAACCTCACGCAGTTGGGGTATGTGCCGAAGCGTTTGTGGGAGTTCGCGCTGTCAGGCGCATGTCAATCAACAAGGGAGGATTACCCATGTCCATTGGATATCGGGGTCGTGCAATGCGGACCGCCGCATTCGCAGCCATTCTGGCCGCTGTCGGCGCGCCGGTTCTGGCCGACGAGATTTTCTACGTTTCCGGCGCCGTCGGCAACGCAGTCGAGAACTTCAAGAAGCTGGTTGCTCCTTGGGAAGCCTCGACCGGCAACACCGTGACGCTGGTGCCGATGCCCGCATCGACCACCGACCAGTTCGCCCAGTATCGCCTGTGGCTGGCCGCTGGCGCGACCGACATCGACGTTTACCAGACCGACGTGATCTGGGCGCCGCAGCTGGCTGACAGCTTCGTCGATCTGACCGAAGTGGCCAAGGACCTGGCCCCGACCCACTTCCCCTCGATCATCCAGTCGCAGACCGTGGGCGGCAAGCTGGTCGCTCTGCCGATCTTCACCGACGCGCCGGCGCTCTACTACCGCAAGGACCTGTTGGAAAAGTACGGCGTTGCCGTTCCCAAGACCTGGGCCGAGCTGACGACCGCTGCCCAGACCATCCAGGACGGCGAAAAGGCCGCCAACCCGGATTTCTGGGGCTTCGTCTGGCAGGGCAACGCCTATGAGGGCCTGACCTGTGACGCGCTGGAATGGGTCAAGTCCTTCGGCGGCGGTCAGATCGTCGAGCCCGATGGGACCGTTTCGATCAACAACCCGAACGCCGTGGCCGCGCTGGAGCAGGCTAAGGCCTGGGTCGGCACGATCTCTCCGGAAGGCGTTCTGGCCTATCAGGAAGAAGAAGCCCGTGGCGTCTGGCAGACCGGCAATGCCGCGTTCATGCGCAACTGGCCCTATGCTTACGGCCTGGGCAATGGCGACGACAGCAAGGTCAAGGGGCTGTTCGCTGTGACCACGCTGCCGATCGGCAAAGAGGGTGACAGCTCGGCTGCAACCTTGGGCGGCTGGAACGTGGCCGTATCCAAGTTCTCGACCCATCAGGAAGCCGCGATCTCTCTGGCCATGTATCTGGCTGGCCCGGAAGCGCAAAAGCAGCGTGCGATCAACGAATCGAACCTGCCGACGATCGTCGCACTCTATGACGACGCCGACATTGCTGCCGCACAGCCGATCATCCCGCAGTGGAAGGACGTGTTCCTGAACGCCGTTCCGCGTCCGTCCGCGCCGACCCTCGGCAAGTACTCGGAAGTCTCCTCCAAGTTCTTCAACGCTGTGCACGCCACCCTGTCGGGTGACGGCTCGGCCGCGGACAACCTGGCTGCGCTGGAAGCTGACCTGAACGACCTCAAGGGCGACGCCTGGTGATTACCGGCGCCCTTTTGGGCAAGGCTTGAAAATGGGCGGCGGTTCCGCCGCCCATTTTTCTTTTCCGCGCTCGGACATGCCGGGGTGGAGCAAAGGGGGGACATCATGACTTCGCCAACGATCGGCCAAGCGCAGGATCAAGGTCTCAGCCTCCAGCAACAACGTCAACGCGCCGCCTTCTGGTTTCTGGCACCCATGGTGCTGGCGCTGTTTTGCGTGGCTGCCTGGCCGCTGTTGAGAACGATCTGGTTTTCGCTGACAGACACTTCGATGGACGACCTCTATGGCGGCAAGTTCATTGGTTTTGACAATTACTTCCGGGTTCAGACGCTGGCGAACGGCACCGTGCGCTACAAGGGCACATTGGTCGATCCGGCGTGGTGGAACGCAGTGTGGAACACCGTGCGCTTTTCGGTTGTGTCGGTGTTCTTTGAAACAATCATCGGCCTTGGCATCGCCCTGGTCCTGAATGCCGAATTCAAGGGGCGCGGCATGGTGCGCGCGGCCATCCTGATCCCGTGGGCGATCCCGACCATCGTGTCGGCCAAGATGTGGGCATGGATGCTGAATGACCAATACGGCATCATCAACGATATCATGCTCAGGCTGCATCTGATCGACCACAAGATCGCCTGGACCGCCAGTCTGGACACCGCGATGATCGCGGTTCTGGTCGTGGACATCTGGAAGACCGCCCCGTTCATGGCGCTGCTCTGCCTGGCGGGTCTGCAGATGGTGCCACGGGACATTTACGAGGCGGCACGAATTGATGGTGTGCATCCCGTAAAAGTGTTCTGGAAAATCACCCTGCCGCTGATCCGCCCCGCGCTGATGGTGGCCGTGATCTTCCGGATGCTGGACGCGCTCAGGATCTTCGATCTGGTCTATGTGCTGACCCCCAATTCGGCCGCCACCAAGACCATGTCGGTGATCAGCCGCGAGAACCTGTTCGAGTTCAACCACTTCGCCTATGGCTCGGCCCAATCGACGCTGCTGTTCGCGATCCTTGCGATCTTTGTGGCGCTGTATATCTGGCTGGGCAAAGTCAACCTGAGCGGGGAGGGCCGGTAATGGATGCGATGAAACTCGTCAAATCGGTCAGCTTCTACGCACTGGTCGTGGTGATCGTGGTCTTTTCGGTGTTCCCGTTCTACTACGCCATAGTCACCTCGTTCTCGACCGGCACCGCGCTCTTTTCCGTGCACTACTGGCCAGTGGCATGGGACTGGTCGAATTATCAGTCTGTGCTGGGCGGGCGGACATTTCCGCGCAACATCCTGAACTCGATCTTCATCGCCTCGGTGACGGTCGCTTTCGCACTGCTTCTGGCCGTCACGGCGTCTTATGCGCTGGCTCGGGTGCAGTTCCGGGGCAGGGCGCTGCTGCTGATGACAATCCTCGGCGTGTCGATGTTCCCGCAGATCGCGGTGCTGGCGGGCCTGTTCGAAGTGATGCGCTTTCTGAACCTTCTGAACACGCCCTGGGCGCTGATCATTTCGTACACGATCTTCACGCTGCCCTTCACCGTCTGGGTGCTGACCACCTTCATGCGCGATCTGCCGATCGAGATTGAGGAGGCGGCGATTGTCGACGGGGCGACGCCGTGGATCATCATATCCAAGGTGTTCATGCCGCTGATGTGGCCCGCTTTGGTCACCACCGGGCTTCTGGCCTTCATCGGCGCGTGGAACGAGTTTCTGTTCGCGCTGACCTTCACCATGACCGAAACGCAGCGCACCACCCCGGTTGCCATCGCGATGCTGTCGGGTGCCTCGCAGCAGGAGATTCCGTGGGGTCCGATCATGGCGGCAAGCGTCGTCGTGACGGTGCCGCTGGTCATCCTCGTTCTTGTATTCCAACGCAAAATCGTCGCGGGTCTGACCGCAGGCGGCGTGAAGGGCTGATAAAATGGCAAAGATCGAACTGAAGAATGTCAAGAAATCCTATGGGGCGGTGGATGTCATCAAGGGCATCAACCTGACCATCAACAAGGGCGAGTTCATGGTGTTTGTCGGCCCTTCGGGCTGTGGCAAATCCACCCTGCTGCGCCTGATCTCGGGGCTGGAGGAAATCACCAGCGGAGACATGCTGTTTGACAACGAGCGCGTCAACAACCTGATCCCGTCCAAGCGCGGCATCGCCATGGTGTTCCAAAGCTATGCGCTTTACCCGCACATGAATGTCTATGACAACATGGCCTTCGGGATGAAGCTGGCGAAGTCGAGCCCGGCCGAGATGGACAAGCGCGTCCGCGATGCGGCCAAGCTTCTGAAGATCGAACATCTGCTCGACCGGTTGCCCAAGCAGTTGTCGGGCGGCCAGCGTCAGCGCGTCGCCATCGGGCGGGCCATCGTGCGCGACCCGCGGGTGTTCCTGTTCGACGAGCCCCTGTCGAACCTTGACGCCGCCCTGCGGGTGCAGACCCGGCTGGAGATTGCCAAGCTCCACCACTCGATGTCGAACGTCACGATGATCTATGTGACCCATGATCAGGTCGAGGCGATGACCCTGGCCGACCGCATCGCCGTGCTGCGCGACGGTCTGCTGGAGCAGGTCGGCACCCCGGCCGAGCTTTACGAACAGCCCAATTCCCTGTTCGTGGCCGGCTTCATCGGCAGCCCGAAGATGAACTTCATGACCGGCAAGTTCGCAGCGGACGAAGGCTGCACGACGCTTGGCATCCGCTCCGAGCACATCGACCTCGTGGAGGCGGGCGGCAAGTGGCAAGGCGAGGTGATCCACACCGAAGACCTTGGCTCGGACAACTATCTGTTTGTCGAGGTCGGGTCTGACGAACCGCTGATTGTGCGGCAGGACGGCAAGTTGAAGGTGGCCTTGGGGGCCACCGTTCAACTGCAGCCCAAGCCCGGGATGCTGTACCGCTTTGACACAAACGGCAAACCGATCCGCTGAGGGAGAGACCCGGGGGGTTTTGCACCCCCCAGGACCCCCTGCAGGATATTTTTGGACAGATAATGGGTGGCCTTGGCGCTGCCCGATGGAAAGGACAGATCATGGCTATTCGCGTAACCGTCTGGGGTGAGAATGTTCACGAACAGAAAAACAAGGTCGTGGCCGAAGTTTACCCCAAGACCATGCACGGCACGATCGCCGAGGCGCTGAACCGTGACGCCGGCTTCAAGGCCACCACGGTGACGCTGCAGGACCCCGAGCATGGCTTGACCCGCGAAAAGCTGGCCGAGACCGATGTGCTGATCTGGTGGGGCCATGCCGCCCATGGCGCGGTAGAGGATGAGGTCGTCGAGCGCGTCTGCGATGCCGTCTGGGGCGGCATGGGCGTGATCTTTCTGCACTCAGCCCATTTCGCCAAGCCCTTCAAGCGCCTGATGGGGGCGCCTTGCAACCTGACCTGGCGCGAGGCGGGCGAGCGCGAGCGGCTGTGGGTGACCTCGCGCCAGCATCCCATTGCGCGCGGCCTGCCGGACCATTTCGAGCTGGAATATGAAGAGATGTATGGCGAGCCCTTTGGCGTGCCCGAGCCTCTGGAGACGGTCTTTGTGTCCTGGTTTGCCGGGGGCGAGGTGTTCCGCTCGGGTCTGACCTATCGGCGCGGGGCGGGCAACATCTTTTACTTCCGTCCCGGGCATGAAACCTATCCGACCTATCACGACGCCAATGTGCAAAAGGTGATCTCGAACGCGGTCAAATGGGCCCATAACCCGGAAGCCCGCATTGCCGACCCGAACGACGCGCCCAACACGCCGGTCGGGAAGGCACTGGAA
>JANMCI010000219.1:0-4152 GCA_031361245.1 Rhodobacterales bacterium | reverse complement strand
GTGACCCACCTTTCGGCAGCCGCTGCCGGGCTGAGCTGGGCCATCTGGGAGCGGATCAAGTTCGGCCGCGTCTCGACCATCGGTCTGGTCACGGGCATGGTGGCGGGCCTCGCCTCGATCACCCCAGCGTCGGGCTATGTCGGGCCGGTGGCGGCGCTGCTGATCGGTGGCGTGGCGGGGGTGCTGTGTCAGGAGGCGGTGGTGCTGGTCAAGGGCCGCCTGAGGATCGACGACACGCTGGACGTGTTTGGCGTTCACGGCGTGGGCGGGATCTTTGGCACGATCATGGTGGCGGTGCTGGGACAGGGCAGCTGGACCGCGCAACTGGGCGGGCTTGTCATCGTCGGGGTCTGGACCTGCGTTGCGACCTGGGCCCTGATCAAGCTGGTCGGTCTGGTCACGCCGCTGCGGGTTGACGCCGAGACCGAGACCAACGGGCTGGACCTGTCCGTCCACGGCGAACGCGGCTACGAGCTGAATTCCTGACAAGGACAGCCCGAAAAGCTGGAGATGTCGCCAAAGGCGACATCCCGTTTTATCTCATTTATCCAGATAGTTACGGGTTTCCATTAACTCCATCTTAACCAGATGACGCAGGCCCGTACAAAGCCTTTGCCCGCGCCTCGAAGGCCCGCACCACCCGTGTCATCGCCTCGTTGAAGACCAGACCGATCACGGCGGCAAGGATGGCGTTGCGAAATTCGAAGTCGACATCGAAGGTCACCTCCGAGCCGCCTTCGACATCCGCAAAGGTCCACACCGATTTCAGATGCCGGAACGGGCCGTCAAGATACTCGGTCAGGATGCGGCCCTGACCGGGCAACAGCGTCACCCGGCTGCCGAACTTCTCGCGAAAGAGCTTGAACGAGATCACGAGGTCCGCCTCCAGCACCTCGCCCCCCTCGATCGGCGCGCGCGACCGGATGCGCGCGGCGGAATTCCATGGCAGAAACTCGGGGTAGCGCGCCACGTCGGCCACGAGGTCATACATCGCCCGCGCGGAATAGGGCAGAAAGCGGGTCTCGTGATGGCGCGGCATGGCTTCCTCGGATCGGATCGGGCGGGCGTGACTTGGCAAAAGGTTTTGGTTAGACCAGAGGGGGAAATCAAGGGGGCCTCATGCCGCATCGTCCTTATGTGATCGACCAGATGATTTCGGCCAAGGCCATCGCGGCGCGGGTCGAGGCGCTGGCGCGCGAGATCACCGCGCATTTCAAGGGCTGTGACAAGCTGGTCGTGGTCGGCCTCTTGCGCGGCTCGTTCGTGTTCATCGCCGATCTGGTGCGCGAGATCGACCTGCCGGTACAGGTCGATTTTCTGGAAGCCTCGTCCTATGGCGACAGCACCCATTCCAGCCGCGAGGTCCGCATCCTGAAGGACCTGCGCGGCGAGATTGCGGGCCAGAACGTGCTGGTGGTGGAGGATATCGTCGACACCGGGTTCACTCTGCACCACGTCGTCAACCTGCTCAAATCGCGCGAGCCTGCGATGCTGGAGGTCTGCGCCCTGCTGGACAAGCCGAGCCGGCGCGAGGTGCCGATCAAGGCGACATGGACCGGTTTCGAGATCCCGGACGAGTTTGTCGTGGGCTATGGCATCGACTTTGCCCAGCGCAACCGCAACCTGCCCTATATCGGCAAGGTCAGGTTCACCGATACAGAGGTGCGCTGAAGCACACCCTACGGCGCAGGGCGAAGGGAGATTTGCGGTGAATCCTATCTGGTTTTTGCGCATGGCACGCTGGGTCCGCCACCCGCCCTCGCCGCGCATGGCGGCAATCTGGGTGGGGGTGATCGTGGTCTGCCTGCTGGTCGCGGGGGCCGAATGGCTTTGGGGGTGGCCGGACTGGCTGACGGTCAACGGCAGACCCCGCCTGAGAAAGCCCTGATCGACCCGAAGTTACAGCCCGCCCGACCAAAGGCCGCTTCCCAAGGGGTGGGAATCGGCTAGCATGGTGCGAGGTCTGAGGGGCAAGCCATCATGCGACGCAGTCTAATCTGGTTGGTCGGTCTTGGTCTGGCGGGACTGGCCGTGTTCTGGGTGATCACCATGCCGCACCCCCGCGACATGGCCGCATTCGAGGGGCTGACGGGCGATGTCGCCCATGGCGAGCAGGTGTTCTGGGCCAGCGGCTGCGCCTCGTGCCATGCGGCCGAGGGCGCCAAGGGCGCGGCCGCGCTTGTGTTGGCGGGAGGGCGGAAATTCGCCTCGCCCTTTGGCACTTTCGTGGCCCCCAACATATCGACCGACCCGGTGGCGGGCATTGGCGGCTGGTCGCTGGCCGATTTCGTGCATGCCGTGCAAGACGGCGTGACGCCGTCTGGCCAGCACTATTTCCCCGCCATGCCCTATGTCGCCTATGCCCGCATGAATAAGCAGGATGTGGTGGACCTGAAAGCGTACATGGACACGCTGCCCGGATCGGCGACGGTCAGCCTGCCGCATGAGGTTTCGTTCCCCTTCAACATCCGCCGCACGCTGGGTGGGTGGAAGTTCCTGTTCACGACAAGCGATTTCGTGATGCAGGGCGATCTGTCCGAAGAGCTTCAGCGCGGCCGCTATATCGCCGAGGCCATGGCGCATTGCGGCGAATGTCATACGCCGCGCAATGCCCTGGGCGGGCTTGCGATGTCGAAATGGCTGGGCGGAGCGCCGATGCCCGACGGCAAGGGCCGCGTGCCCAACATCACGCCGGCCAAGCTGACCTGGTCGGCAGACGACATCTTTGCCTATCTGACCACCGGCTTCAAACCGGATTTCGACGTGGTGGGCGGAGCGATGGCGCATGTGGTCGACAACATGACCCATCTGCCGGAAGCGGATGTGCGGGCAGTGGTCGCCTATCTCAAAGCCGTGCCGGCTGTTCCATAGCGGAGGGGTGCGATGATTCTGATCGGCCAGTATGACAGCCCCTTTGTGCGCCGGGTCGGCATCGCGCTGACGCTGTACCGCATCGGGTTCGAGCATCGCCCGTGGTCGGTCTTTGGCGATGCCGACAGGGTTCAGGCGCTGAACCCGCTGATCCGGGTGCCGACGCTGGTGCTGGACGATGGTTTCGTGCTGACCGACAGCCACATGATGCTGGACTACCTTGACGCCCTGGTGGACGAGCCGATGTTTCCGCGGGCGGAACCTGCCCGCCACATCGCGCTGAAGCGGGCAACGCTGGCCACGGGGCTGGCCGACAAGGCGGTCAGTCTGTTCTATGAGCGGCGGATGCATGACGCCGTCTCGGCGGTGTGGGAGGCGCGGTGCCGACGCCAGATCGGGGCGGTGCTGACCGCGCTGGAGGCAGAGCGCGCCGCCTGCCCCGGCCCGTGGTTTGGCGACCGGCTGGGCCATGCCGACATTGCGGTGGCCTGCGCGCTGCGCTTTGCGGGCGAGGCTTTGCCGGGGGTGCTGGACCTTGACGCCTGCCCGGCCTTGACCGGCCTGTGCGCCCGGCTGGAGGCGACGCCGGCCTTTGTCAGCGTCAATCAGCCGTTTGTGCCGCCAAGCTGAGGCGGGTTTCCGCCATAAACCGGGTAAACCAAAGGTGGAGAGGGCCCGTTTAGGACCTAAGGCCGAAACCTTTGTAATCTTTGGTCTATTCCATCCCGCCTGACAAAACGGCATCACGGCCGTCATGTCAAAAAGCAGGAGTATACCGATGAGACCGATGACAAGCCTTGCCGCTGCCGGCATCTTGATGATGTTCGGGGCCCTCGCCCAGGCCGCCGAGGATCCCTTTGCCGATGCGGTCGAAACCCGCCACGGATTGATGCTGCAAATGGCCAGCGAGCTTGGCAAGATGGGCGCGATGGTCAAGGGCGATGCCGCCTATGACGCGGCGATTGCCGCCAAGGCGGCGGCCAATCTGGCGGCCATCGCCTCGGTTCTGAGCATGGAACAGTTTCCGGCGGGCTCGGAGATTGACAAGGCGGCCGACAGCTTTGCCAAGCCCGAGATCTGGGCCAATGAACCGGACTTTCTGGCCAAGCTCGCCGATCTGAACGCGGCGGCGGCGGCGTTGCAGCCCTTGGCGGTTGCCGATCTGGAGAGCCTCAAGGCGGGCATGGGCAGCGTGGGCAAGGCCTGTGGCGCCTGCCACACGCCCTACCGCGTGCCGGAGGAATAGAAAGAAGGGGGGATTTTGCATCCCCCCAACGGTCC
>JANMCI010000192.1:0-3212 GCA_031361245.1 Rhodobacterales bacterium | reverse complement strand
CTGGATGTGGCGGGGCGGCGGCTGGAGTTGCATGTGAGTGCAGAGGACCTCGCCGCACGGGCGGCGGCATGGCGGCCTGCGGCCCGGACCTATCGCGGCGGGTATGAGACGCTGTATGTGACCCATGTGCAGGGGGCCGATTTGGGGGCGGATCTGGACTTTCTGGTGGGTCGGCGCGGGGCAGATGTGCCGCGCGAGAGCCATTAGGGCCGTCTTGCTGCATTGCGGCCGCAAGGGGGGTTTCACACCCCCTGACAACTTTGGTTCAAGAAACCAAAGTTGCCCCCCCCGTGGAGTATTTTGAAAGGTGCAATGGGGAAGGCAGAGGCGGATTATCGGGCGTCCGGATCTGGACGGTCATTTTATGTGTTTTAAAACAACTGGTTGGTTCTGTAAAATTTACCCGGTGTTAACCTTCAGCCCCAAAGACCCAAGGGCGGGGCGGTGAAGCCGGGGAACGCCTGTGCCGGGTCGTCAAGCTTCATGTGGCCCTGCAAAAGCTCGGACAGGACGGCGCGGTAGTCGGTGACGACGGCAAGGTCGGCGCCCTCTTCCAGCGCCTCGTTGGCAAGGCCGGGCCAGCGGCCGATCATCCGGCCGCCGCGGGCTTGTGGGCCAAGCACCATTATCACATTGCCGCGCCCGTGGTCGGTGCCACCGGCGGAGTTCGACCTGAGGCGGCGGCCAAACTCGGACATCACGACGACCGAGACATCCTGCTGCCATTTGCCGAGGTCACGCCAGAAGGCCATCAGCGTCTTGGCCAGCGTTCCCGCAGCCGCCGAAAGCTGTCCGGCCTGCCCGACATGGGTGTCCCAGCCGCCGACATCGACGGTGGCCACCCGCAGGCCAAGGTCGGATTTGATGCCCTGCGCCACCGTCATCAGTGCGGGGGTCAGCGCGCCATCGGGATAGGGCACGGCGGGGTCATAGCTGATCAGCGTCTGATCGGCATCCGACCAGAGCCGCTGGCCGATCATCGCGGAGAGGTGCAAGAGCCCCTGCACCGGCGCCTCGAGCGGGCCATGATCGCCAAAGCCTTCGGTCAGGCGGGCGCGCAGGGCGGGGGCGAGCCAATGGCCCGAGCCCACCATCAGATCGCCCAGTTGTTCAGCCACGGCGGGGGTGGCGCCATAAAGGCTGGCGGGCTGCGAGGTGCCGACGGCAAGGGCGGCCATCGGCCCCTCGGGCCGCGCCACGGCCAGCCAGCGGCCGATCCAGCCCGAGGGGTCGCCGGGGGGGATGGCGTCGCCGAACAGGCCGCGCTCGATCCGGGCTTCGGCGTCGAAATGGCTGCGGGTGGCTTCGGTCAGACCCGAGGCGTGGATCAGGCTGAGGTCGCCCGCGTCGTAAAGGTCGGCCAGGGGTGACAGCGCCTGATGGAAGCGGAAATCGACATCGGCCACGTCCTGCGCGATTCTGCGCCCCCTGGCATCGCCCTTGCGCGCCACGCGCAGATCCTCGGGGCGGGCGGCGCGCAGGTTCTCGTCCGAACTGGGGCAGACAAGGCCGAGGCCATCCGCCCCGCCGCGCAGGAAGACCACAACCAGAATGGGCTCTTTCGCCATGGTTTGCCCCTATCGCAACATAAACGCGGGCGTCAGCGCCGCAAAAGCCACCGCTCCGCTGGCGGCCCCGCGGCGTTCGTCAGCGGTAAAGGCGCTGGCCGGGGTGGCGGGGTCCAGACCCATTTGCGCCGCAAGGCCGGTGACGCCGAACCGCCCGGACCAGCGGTCGGTAAGCGCGCCGATCGTCTCGGACTTTTCCATCGCGGCAAGATCGGCGCTTGCGACGGCAAACCAGTCGTCATGCCCGTACAGCGCGAAATCGACGAGGCGGTTGAGGCTGCTGGCCCCGGTCCATTTCGACAACGCGTCGGGGTGGCCGGTCGGCACGGGGTATTCGTGCTGGCGCCAGCCGGCGCGGGTCAGTTGCCAGTGCTGGGCATTGGTGGTGCCGGTGATCTCGGCGCCGGTGGTGCGGTAGAGGGCGGCCAGAAACTCGAACGGGCGGCGCAGTTTGCCGGGGGGTGTTGCGGCAAAGTCGGGGTGATGGACCAGCGCGCGGATCACTTGGGCGATCTGGTCGGGGGCGTCATGGGCGGCGAGGAAAACGCCCGCCAGATCGTCAACCAGCGCCGGATCGGGGGTGTCGGTCAGAAGGCGGCGGGCCAGTTTGGTGCAGACATGGCGCGCGGTGGCGGGGTGGCTGGCAAGCAGGTCCAGCACCTGCTCGCCATCCGCCATGGGCGCGCGGTTGGGCGGAAACTCGACCCCCAGCACGCGCTTTTGGTAGGGATCGTGCCATGCCTCGACATAGTGAAAGCGCCCGGTTTTCGGCGTGTCATAGCCGTCGTTCACATAGCGCCCGTCGCCAACCGACCAGCCGGTAAAGGCGCGGGCGACCTCGTAGACGTCAAGGTCGAGATAGCCCTGCGCCAAACCTTCGCTGACCCCCGGCACGTCATGCCAGACGTCATAGCGGTCGTTGAGATAGGCGGCGGCACCCAGAGTGTGGAGTTCCAGCAGTTCGCGGGCGTAATTCTCGTTGGCGGGCGAGGCGCGGCTGTCGGCGTTGTTGAGATAGTAAAGCATGGCGGGCGAGCGGGCGACCGCACCCAGCAGCTCGCGGAAATTGCCGAAGGCATGGTCGCGCATCAGGGCGTCGTGCCAGGGGAAGAAGGCGGCGGTGAACTCGTCCTTGAGCGCGTTGACGTTGAAATGGTCGTGCCAGAACTGGGCCATGACCTCACGCAATTGGGCGGGCGCATGGACGGCGCGGATCAGGGCGGCGGCGATCACCTCTTGCGCCGGGCGCACACGCTCGGCGAAATCCATGCCAAGGTCCCAGTCGATCAGGCGCGTCAGGTCGGCCGGGTCGGTGCCAAGGGCTGTCAACGGGCGCAGGTCGTCAAGGGCGTCCCAAGGGTGGCCGCCTTCGTCGCTTCCGGCGGGATAGGAGATTTGCAGGCGGGCAGCGTCGAGGCGGCGGGCAAGGTCGGGGTCGGCGGCGGGGCGGGACAGCTGATCCTCCAGCCAGCCGGTCGGGCCAAGTTCGGCAAAGCGGGCGCGGTCGCCTGCGGTGGCCCCAAAGGTCAGGCGGTTCAGCCACAGCTCCGCCGGCGGCGTCCCTGCCGCCCGTCCCGGCCCGGTCAGGCCAAGGCCGCTGGCCGCAAGGCCGCTGATCAGGTGGATGTGGAATTGGCGGCGACT
>JANMCI010000425.1:0-5100 GCA_031361245.1 Rhodobacterales bacterium | reverse complement strand
CGCGTCGAATACCTGACCGACAGCTTCTTTGCCCCGGGACAGGCCGAAAGCGGTCCCGAATTGTCCGAACGCGCCGCGGCCATTGTCGAGCGGTGGTGGCATTTCCCGGCCCTGCGCTCCGAGCGGGCCCGCCGCATCTTTCGCCGTGTCCGCCCGGTCCTGTTGCAAAAGCTGACCCGCGCCGCCAACCCGGACGAGGCGCTGGTCGAGCTTGACGCCTTTCTCGCCGGTCTGCCGACCGGCGTGCAGATCTTTTCGCTGTTCGACGCCAATCCGACCCTTGTCGATCTGATCATCGACATCACCGCCACCGCCCCGGCTCTGGCGCGGCACCTTGCGCGCAATGCCGCGGTGCTGGACGCGGTGATTGGCGGCAGCTTCTTTGCGGCCTGGCCCGGACGTGCGGCGCTGACGGCGGATCTTGGCCAGCGGCTGGCGGCCCTTGACGACTATGAAAAGGCGCTCGATTCTGCCCGGGTCTGGACGCGCGAATGGCACTTTCGCGTCGGGGTGCACCACCTGCGTGGCCTCATCGACGCGTTCGAGGCTGGCAAGCACTATGCCGAACTGGCCGAGGCGGTGGTGGCACCCTCTGGCCGGTGGTCGTTGCGAGTTTTGCCGCCAAGCATGGCCAGCCGCCCGGTCGCGGTGCCGTCGTGATGGGGATGGGCTCGCTCGGGGCCGGGCGGCTGAATGCCGGGTCCGATCTTGATCTGATCGTGCTTTATGATGCGGACGGGGTTGAAACCTCGTCCGGCCCGCGCCCGCTGGCCGCACGCCTTTACTATGCCCGCCTGACCCAGGCCATGGTCACCGCCCTGACCGCACCCATGGCCGAGGGTCGGCTTTACGAGGTGGACATGCGCCTGCGTCCCTCGGGGCGTCAGGGGCCGGTTGCGGCCTCGCTGGAAAGCTTCCGCTCGTATCAGATGACCGAAGCCTGGACATGGGAACATCTCGCCCTGACCCGCGCCCGCGTGCTGGCAGGCGATCCCGTGCTTGGCGACGAAGTCGAAACCCTGCGCCGCCTGATCCTGACCGAGAAATCCCAAGGCCCACGGATTGCCGCCGATGTGGCCGACATGCGCGCAAGGCTGGCCGATGCCAAACCGGGGGGGGCGGCATGGGAGGCCAAGCTTGGCCCCGGCAAGCTGATGGACATCGAGCTTTTGGCGCAGATGATGGCGCTCTGCTCTGCCAGCCCCGCCCGCACGGTCGAACGTCAGCTTGCGGCGGGGGGAACGGCTGGCCTAGTGTCGCAAATGGACGAGACTGTGCTGCTGGACGCCTACAGGCTGTGCTGGCGCCTGCAGGCGGGCTCGCGGCTCCTGACCGATCAGGTGGTGGACCCGGGAGCCTTGGGCGAAAGCGCGCGGGCGTTTCTGCTGCGCGAGACGGGCGAGGAGACGGCCGAGGGTCTGACCGCGCGGCTGGCGGCGGTGGCGGCGGCGGCGGACCGGGTGATTACGGAACGGCTGAAAGGATAGACGGCAGGATGGAACTGGCTGAGGCGGACCCCAAGGGGCTGGTGCGGGAAAGCTACCGGATCGACGGGATCACGGTCGGGGAGTGCCGCTCGATCTTTCTCGATTGGGCGCTGAGCCTTGTCGTGGGTCAGGACGTGCCCGCCGCGCTGAACCGCCTGATCGCGGAATATGCCGCGGCCAATCCCGGCCATCCGATGAACGAGGTTCTGGCGCTGGGCCTCGGGCCCCCCGCGATTCCGCGGCGTCGCGGCGGGCGCCTGGGCCGAGTCTGATGGGCCCGGTCTGATGGGCCCGGTCTGATGGGCCGGGTCTGATGGGCCGGGTCTGACGCGTTTCCAAATACCTTTCATTCTGGTTAACGGAAACCGTTATCTTGTTGTATTTAAATGGTAAAACACGATGTCGTCAACGGCGACATCGCGCGGACATCACCCCTTTGCCGCCGCTTCCAGCGCGGCGACGTCGATCTTGACCATCGCCATCATCGCCTGTGCTACCCGGCCCGAGCGGTCCGACTTCATCAGCCGGGTCAGGGCGCGCGGAATGATCTGCCAGCTCAGGCCAAAGCGGTCGACCAGCCAGCCACAGCGGCTTTCCTGCCCGCCCCCCTCCAGCAGCGCCGCCCACAGCCGGTCAACCTCCTGCTGATCCTCGACAAGGGCAAAGATCGACGCGGCAGGGCTCAGCCTGTAATGCGGCCCGCCATTCATCGCCATGAAGGCCTGCCCCATCAGCGTGAACTCGACCAGAAAGGCACGGTTCTGCGGGTCGCCCTGCTGGCGGAAAATGTTGGTGATGGCGGCGTCGGGAAACAGGCTGCAATACAGGGTGGCCGCCGCTTCGGCGTCCTTTTCAAACCACAGGCAAGTCGTGATTGCGGGCGCGGTCATGCTGTCCTCCCTTCGGCCTTTGGGCAAGGGTGACCCATCGCGGACCGCCTGACAAGACTATCTCAGCGCCGCGGCCTCGGCTGCCAGGGTCGTGATCGCGCCCCAGTCCCCGCGCGCCAAGGCGTCCTTCGGGGCAACCCAGGATCCGCCGACGCACAGGATGTTGGGCAAGGACAGGTAATCACGGGCATTCTTCAGGCTGATCCCGCCGGTCGGGCAGAACTTGACCTGCGGGATGGGCGAGCCCAAGGATTTCAGGAACGCCGCCCCGCCCGACTGCTCGGCCGGAAAGAACTTCTGAACCGTGTAGCCCATCTCCAGCAGCGCCATGACCTCGCTCGCCGTGGCGGCACCCGGCAAAAGCGGCAAGTGATACTCGGCACAGGCGTCCAGCAGCCGCTGCGTGACGCCCGGCGAGACGCCAAACGTCGCCCCCGCCGCCTTGGCCGCCTTCACGTCGGCCGGGGTCAGCAACGTGCCCGCCCCGACCCGCCCGCCCGGCACCTCCGCCATCGCCCGGATCGCATCCAGCGCCACAGGCGTGCGCAAGGTAACCTCCAGTGCAGGCAAGCCGCCGGCAACAAGCGCCTCGGCCAGCTTCTTCGCATGGGCCAGATCGTCGATCACCAGAACCGGAACCACGGGGGCAAGGCGGCAGATATCGGCGGCAAGGCGGGATTGTTCGGCGGGGGTCATGGCTACCTCGTGGCGGTGTGCTGGTTTGCGCCTCCGGCGGGAGTATTTGGAAAGGCGCAAATCGGCTTGCACCTTGCGAAATACTCCCGCCGGAGGCCCTGTTTGGTCAATAAAGAGAACTGGCACCCATTGTCGAGGGCCCGACCGACCGACGGAACGTCTCGAACAATTCGCGCCCGGTTCCCCAGTGGTTTGCACTCAGGTCGGCGACGACCGGAGTTCGGGCGTCGAAATCCACCGCCAACACCGAAAGGGTTCCCTGAACTGCATCCAGCCGGACCACGTCACCGTCGCGCAGTCGGGCAAGCGGCCCCCCGGCAGCGGCTTCAGGTGAAACGTGGATCGCCGCCGGGACCTTGCCCGAGGCGCCCGACATGCGACCATCGGTGACCAGTGCCACCTTCAACCCACGCTCCTGCAGCACGGACAGGGTGGGGGTCAGCGAGTGCAGCTCCGGCATTCCGTTCGCCTGCGGCCCCTGAAAACGCACCACCACCACGGTATCGGTAGTCATTTCGTTGTTGCGGAAAGCGGCCTTGACGTCGTTCTGATCATGGAAGATCCGGCACGGCGCCTCGATAATCTGCCGGTCGAGGGCGACGGCAGAGACCTTGATTACGCCGGTCCCGAGATTTCCCTTCAGCTGCTTGAGCCCTCCCGTCGCGGCAAACGGGTCCGCCGCCGGTCGCAGGATCTTGTCGTTGAGGCTGGTTGGCGTGCCCTTTTCCCAATGGAGGGTTTCTCCCGCCAGTTTCGGCTCGCTGCGATAGGGAGCCAAACCGTCGCCCAAGATCGAGCGCGCGTCGGCATGCAAAAGGCCGGCGTCCATCAGTTGAGCCATAAGAAATCCGATGCCTCCCGCCGCATGGAAGTGGTTCACATCGGCCAGACCATTGGGATAGACCTTTGCCATCAGCGGCACGATTTGGCTGATGTCCTCGAAATCCTGCAATTCCAGCATGACACCCGACGCCCGTGCCATGGCAGGCAGGTGAAGCACAAGATTGGTAGAGCCTCCCGTGGCCATCAAACCGACAATTCCGTTGACATAGGCCCGCTCGTCCAGGATCTCGCCCGCGGGCCGATAATCCGACCCAAGTGCAGTGATTGCTACCGCCCGCTCAACCGCTGCGATCGTAAGTGCATCGCGCAGCGGCGTCCCGGGATTGACGAAGGAGGAGCCTGGCAGATGCAGGCCCATGAACTCCATCAGCATCTGATTGGTGTTCGCCGTTCCGTAGAACGTACAGGTGCCGATGCCGTGATAGGCCGCCATCTCTGCCTTCATCAGGTCTTCACGGCTCGCCGTGCCTTTGGCAAAGGCGTTGCGAATACGGGACTTCTCATCGTTGGCAATGCCCGACGTCATTGGCCCGGCTGGTACAAAGACCGCAGGGATATGACCGAAAGTGGCAGCGGCGATGATCAGACCCGGCACGATCTTGTCACAGACACCAAGATACAGCGCTGCATCGAAAACGTTGTGCGACAATGCAACTCCGGCGGCAAGTGCGATCACGTCGCGCGAAAACAGCGACAACTCCATCCCGGCTTGGCCCTGCGTAACCCCGTCGCACATGGCCGGTACGCCGCCTGCAACCTGCGCCGTGGCACCACACTTGCGCGCCGCCAACCGGATCATTTCGGGGTAGTGCTCATAAGGCTGATGGGCCGAAAGCATGTCGTTATAGGCCGTAACCACGCCGATATTCGGCAAGCGCGTCGCGGCCAATGTAGCCTTGTCTTCCGTCATGGCAGCATAAGCGTGCGCCTGATTTCCGCACGAAATATGAGCCCGGGCGGGTCCGGACCTGGCCGCTTTGCTTAACCTGTCCAGATACAGACCGCGGGATGCAGCAGAGCGGGCGCGAATGCGGTCAGTCACGCGGGCAAGAGTTGGATGAAGCGGCATTGCGGCTCTCACTGCTCAAATCAACGGGATCGGTTCGGGCGGGCAGTAGCAGATTCCGTTAGCGCTAACAACGGCAATCTTGGTCAAAACCTGGCCGGCCAGAAGCTGCCAGGGG
>JANMCI010000163.1:0-8474 GCA_031361245.1 Rhodobacterales bacterium | reverse complement strand
AGCCAGCGCGTCTCGACCGGAAAGGCGCGACCGGCCGAGGTGACAATCGGCGCACCACCCATCAGCGCGGCCACCGGGCTCGCGTCCAGTGTGGCCGACATGACGACCAGCGCCAGATCCTCGCGCAGGGCGCCGCGGATTTCCAGGGCAAGCGCCAGTCCCAGATCGGCGTTCAGGCTGCGTTCGTGAAACTCGTCAAAGATCAGACACCCCACGCCGTCGAGCCCCGGATCGCTCTGGATCATCCGGGTCAGGATGCCTTCGGTCACCACCTCGATCCGGGTCTGGGCCCCGACCTTGGCCTCGCCCCGGATGCGGTAGCCCACGGTCTGCCCGACCGCCTCGGCCAAAGTCGCGGCCATCCGTTCGGCGGCGGCCCGTGCGGCCAGCCTGCGCGGCTCCAGCATCAGGATGCGGCCCTTGATCAGGCCCTCCGCCAGCAGATCAAGCGGCACCCGCGTCGTCTTGCCCGCTCCCGGAGGGGCCTGCAGAACCGCCATCCCGGTTGCGGCAAGGGCACCGCGCAGGGCGGGCAGGGCCTCGTCTATCGGCAAGGGATCGGGGGGCGGGATCTGGCGCATGCCCGCTTATCGCCGCAGCCCGCCCCCAAGTGCAAGCGGCGTGGCTCCGCCGTGACTGCCGGTGATCTCGCGGAGCGCGCAAGCGCGCATGCCTTTGCCTCGCCTGCGGGGCAAAGCCCCTTGGCTCAGGATTGCCGCGCTGGACATGGGGCACCTCCCGTGCGACCCAGAGCCAAGGGGAGAGCGAAAATGACCGTAACGGCCCGTACCATCTGCCTAGCCGCCCGGCCCGCCGGCCAACCGCAACCCGATGATTTCCGGATGGAGCAGGCGATCCTTCCGGACCCGGGTCCGGGAGAGGTGGCGCTGCAGACCCTGTGGCTGTCGCTCGATCCCTATATGCGCGGGCGGATGTCGAATGCTCGATCCTATGCCGCGCCGACCGAGCTTGGCCAGCCGTTGCCAAGCGAAGCGGTGGCGCGCGTGCTGTACTCCAACGCGGCCGACCTTCGGCCGGGCGACATCGTCGTTGTCCATGATTTCTGGCGCGATCACATGATCCGCAAGGCGCAGGCCTGCCGCAAGCTCGACCCGGCGCTGGCCCCGGTTCAGACGGCGCTGGGGGTGATGGGGATGCCGGGGCTGACGGCCTATGCCGGCCTGAAGCACATCGGCCAGCCCAAGCCGGGCGAGACGCTGGTGGTGGGGGCTGCCTCGGGGGCGGTGGGGGCACTGGTGGGGCAAATCGCCAAACTGGGCGGCGCCCGGGTTGTCGGAGTGGCGGGCGGGCCGGACAAATGCGCCTATGTGACGGAAGGTCTGGGCTTTGATGCCTGCATCGACCGCTTGGCACCCGACATGGCCGCGCAACTGGCCGCTGCCTGCCCCAAAGGGGTCGACGTCTATTTCGAGCTGACCGGCGGCGATGTCTTCAAGGCGGTCCTGCCGCTTTTGAACCCCTTTGCCCGCGTTCCGGTCTGCGGCACCATCGCGACCTACAACGCCACTGAGCCACCGGCGGGCCCCGACCTCTCGCCGGCGCTGCTGCGCGCCATCCTGACCAGAAGCCTGACCTTCCGCGGCTTTATCGTCAGCGAATTTGAGGCCGACGCGCCAGAGTTCCGTCGCCAGATGGCAGCCTGGATCGCGGCCGGTCAGATCCGCTACCGCGAGGATGTCACCGAGGGCCTTGATCACATGGCCGCGGCCTTTGTCGGCATGTTGAACGGTCAGAACTTTGGCAAGACCCTGATCCACGTCGCCGACTGACGCGGCTTGATGCAAACCGCAAACGCTCTAGCCCCTTTTCACCAGCCCCAAGTCTTGCCACAAGGGGCTTGGGGCCACCGGAGGGGCAGGGCATGGACATCGAGGCCACGGCGACTTCCCTGCGTTCCGGCGACCGCCGGGCGCTGGCCCGCGCCATCACCCTTGTCGAAAGCGCCCGCGCCGATCACCGCGCCGCGGCGCTGGCCCTCTTGTCCCACCTTGGCACCGGGCGTCAGGCCCTACGCATCGGCCTGTCCGGCACGCCCGGCGTCGGCAAATCGACCTTCATCGAGGCGTTCGGCCTCATGCTGACTGCCCTTGGCCGCAGCGTCGCCGTTCTGGCGGTCGATCCGTCCTCGGCCCGCAGCGGTGGCTCGATCCTTGGCGACAAGACCCGGATGGAGCGGCTGACCCGCGACCCGCGCGCCTTCATCCGCCCCTCGCCCGCCCGCAGCACGCTGGGCGGCGTGGCCCGCCGCTCCCGCGAGGCGGTTGCGCTGTGCGAGGCGGCAGGCTTTGACATCGTGCTGATCGAGACGGTCGGCGTCGGCCAGTCCGAAACGGTGGTGGCCGAATTGTGCGACCTGTTCGTGCTGCTGATGGCCCCGGCGGGCGGCGACGAATTGCAGGGCGTCAAGCGCGGCATCATGGAAATGGCCGACCTGATCCTTGTCAACAAGGCCGATGGCGACCTGAAGGCGACGGCCACCCGCACAGCCGCCGATTATTCCGGTGCCCTGCACCTGCTGCGCCGCCGCCCGCAAGACCCTGGCGGCTTTCCCAGGACACTGTGCGTCTCGGCGCTGACCGGTGAAGGGTTGGCAGCCGCCTGGTCCGCGATGGAGGAGCTTTCGGCGTGGCGCAGGGCGCAGGGCCACTGGGTCAGCCGCCGCGCGACCCAGTCCCGGCACTGGTTTGTCGAAGAGGTGCGGCAGGGCCTGTTGTCCGTCCTCGCCCATGAACCCGCCCGCTCCCGGATGGAGCGACTGGGGGCCGAGGTCGCCTCCGGGGTGAAATCGCCCGAAGTGGCCGCCGCTGAAATGCTGGGCCGCCTTGGCCACCCCGGCTGACCCCCTCAACGGGTGAAGATCAGCGCCAATCCCGCCACGGCCAGCGCCGCCCCCAGCCAGCTCAGCCCGGTCGGACTTTGCCCGGTGCGCAGCCACAAAAGCGGCAGGATGATCACGGGGCTGGTCGCCGAAAGCGTGGCGATGATCCCGGTCTCGGCCCCCTGCAGGGCGTACAGGAACAGCGTCATGCCCAGCAGCAACCCGATGATCGCCGTGATCAGCGTCTGTGCCAGGGCAAGGCGCGTCACGCTGTCTGGTCGGGCAGGGGCCAGCGGGGTTGCCGCGAGGACAGTCATCATCACCCCCGAGGCGCCGACCCGCGCCAGTGAGGCAAGCTAGGGGTCCAGCCCCGCCGCCATCACCGGTCGCGCAATCAGGGATCCCGCCGCCTGACCAAGCGCCGCCCCCAACTCCAACAGCGCCCCCAACAGCAGCCTGCCGCGCACCGCCTCCAGCCGGTGGGCGTTCTGACCGGGCCGCCCCAGCACCGCCAAGGCCACACCCAAGGCCGCCACGCCGATGCCCAGCAGCGCCTCGGCCAGAAACAACCAGCCCAAAACCGCCGCCATCGGCGCGTTCAGCGCAAAGATCGCGCCCGCCCGGCGCGGCCCAAGCCGGCCGATGGCGGCAAAATTCAACGTATCGCCGAGCAGGATGCCCAGCACCCCGGACAGCGCCAGAATGGCCAGCTGCGCCAGGCTCAACCCCTGCCAGCCCCCGGTGAGCGTCACAACGCCGACCAGCAACAGGCTGACAAAGACCTGACGTATCAGATTGAAATGAAACGCCCCCAGCGCCTTGATCGCGTCCGAGGCGATCAGCCCCGTCATCGCCCAGCAGGTCGCCGTGCCAAGGGCGGCCAGTTCGTGCAGCGGCAATGCCATGGTCCCGGTCTCCTTCGCCCCGTCGTTCTTTGCGGCTTGTCGGCACGGCGTCAAGGCCCGGCGCGCCCAGATCCCGCCGGCCCGGCCGATCCGCTTTTGCCGGGCGCTTTTGGGGTCTGCCGGACCCGGTCCACGCCGTTGCATCATGGACAGCCGCGCCCCGCGCAGGGGCGCGCCGCCCGCGATCCGGCTTTTCCGCATCCATGCGGTGGTGAATCGCTTGACGCCACCCGCGTTTGACCGTAAATGCCCTCAATCGAATTTGGGCACCGCCTGCGGGCGATTGCCTTAGGCTTGACACACGAAGGAATACCAAGATGTCGCGCGTCTGCGAACTTACGGGCAAGGGCCCGATGTCTGGCAACACTGTCAGCCATGCCAACAACAAGACCCGTCGGCGCTTTCTGCCGAATCTGAACGAAGTCACGCTGATTTCGGATGTGCTGGGGCAGTCGTTCAAACTGCGGATTTCCGCCGCTGCCTTGCGCTCGGTCGATCACCGCGGTGGTCTGGACGCCTATCTGGCCAAGGCCAAGGACGACGAACTGTCGCCCGCCGCCGCCAAGATCAAAAAAGATGTCGCCAAGGCGCAGGCTCAGGCGCAAGCCGCCGCCTGATTTCTTCGCGGAATCGTTCCAAGGCCCCACCGCACGGCGGTTGGGGCCTTTGTCATTCTGCAAACCCGCACTATAACTGATGCCAGTACGGTGTGGCAGTTTGATCCGATGCTCCTTTTTTGCTGCGTTCTTGTGTTTGCCCTGTCGCTGACCCTCACCCCGGGATCGGTGGCGCGGGCTATGCGCCACAAGGGTATCGCTGCCGCAGCTGATCCCACCCGTCCCCATAGCCATCATGCCGCTGTGCTGCTGGGCCCAAGGGCCGCCACACTGGTCACTCGCCCCCACATTGCCGCGTCACTGCCCTCTCAGGACGAGCATCCAGAACAGGCCCTGACGCTCCCGCCATCCCGCCGCGCCCGACCCCCTCCTCCCATGGTTTGAGCCCTTTGCCCTTCAAACCCTCGAGGATCCGATGAAACGCCTTTCCCTTGATGCCCTTGCTGCGGCCCTCGCCTTGGCCGCCCTTCCCGCCTCTGCGCATCAAGGCATCCATGTCTTCGACCCCTATGTCCGCATCGTCGCGGGTTCGGGCGTGGTCTATTTCGTGATTGAAAATCATGCCGATCAGGACGACACCCTTGTTGCCGCAGCTTCGGATGCGGCCATGACCATGTTGATGAACAGCACCGAGGATGCCAACGGCGTCATGAGGATGACGCCGGTGCCCGAGGGCTTCGCGATCAAAAGCCGCGACATCTGCCTTCTGGCATCGGCCGGCGACCATGTCATGCTGTCGGGCGTACCCGGAACCTACAAGGATGGTGATACCATCGCGGTTCTTCTGACCTTTGAGAAGGCCGGGCAGATCTCCTTGACCATCCCCATTGACAACTCCCGCCGCACCACGCCCGGCATGGGGCCGACCCCCTTCGACGCGGAATCCATCGCCGTAAATTGACCGCGCACCCGCCCTGTGCTGCAAACCGACGCCTGGCGCGGCGCTTGACCGGAACCTCCTGCCGCGTCAGGATCGCGTCGAAAGGGGAGGGTTCAAGCATGAAAACACCGTGGCACATCTGGGTTGTGGGTCTTGTCACGCTGCTGTGGCACGCCGGCGGCGCCTATGATTACCTGAGCGCGAAGCTGCAACCCGAGGCTTATCTTCTGGCGGTGCCGGAAGACCTGCGCACCCCCTTGGCCGCTTACATGGCCGCCATGCCGATCTGGGCCACGGCGACCTGGGCGCTTGGGGTGTGGGGCGCTGTGCTGGGGTCGCTCTTGATCCTGTTCCGGTCGCGCCTTGCGGTCCCGGCCTTTGCCGTGGCCCTGTTCGGCCTGATCGCGACCTCCGCCTACACCTATCTGCTTGCGCCATCCTCGCCGATGGGCGCGGCGCCAAGCCTGTTCTTCACCACCCTGATCGTGCTGGTGCTGGTGTTTGCCCTCGTCTACGCCCGGCGGCAGGTGGCAGCGGGCCATCTGCGGTGAAGGCGCCCACGTCCCGCACGCGGTTGCGCCGCCTGCATGACAAGGCCGCCTATGACCCTGAAACCATCCGGGCCATTCTGGATGCCCAGCCGCTGGCCCACATCGGCCACCTGATCGACGGCGCCCCCACCGTCACGCCCACCCTGCAATGGCGGATCGGCGAGCGCGTCTACTGGCATGGCTCCTCCGCCAGCCGGATGATCCGCGCCGCGGCCGGCCAGCCGGTCTGCCTGACCGTGACCCTGCTTGACGGGCTTGTGCTGGCCCGCTCCGGGCTGGAGCATTCGGTCAACTTCCGCTCGGTGATGGTGTTCGGGGTGGCCGAGCCTGTGACCGACCCCGCCGCCAAGGCGCGCCATCTCCAAGTGATGATCGACCAGATGTTCCCGACCCGCTGGCCGCAATTGCGCCCGATGACGGCCAAGGAGCTGAAGGCAACTGCCGTGCTGTCGCTGCCGCTGTCCGAGGCTTCGGCCAAGATCGGTGCCGGCATGCCCACCGATCTGCCCGAGGATATCGCCTGGCCGGTCTGGGCCGGCGTGGTGGGGGTCCGCCAGGTCCTTGACACCCCCCAACCCGATGGCACCCCGAAAGGTCCGGCCCCGTTGATCCGACGGTTTTAGGGCGGTTCAGGTTTTGACAGAAACAAGGCAATCGGAAAACGCGTTCCGGTGAAACAAGGGGCAGCGATTTCCGTTGCCCTTGAACCCCGAACCGCGTCAGGAAACCAGGCTCAGCCCTGACAGATCGCTTCCGCCTGCTGGCCAAAGAGCACATAGCGCTCCCAGAAGGCGTCATCCCCGCTCTTCTTCGACATCCGCACCAGTTGCGCCTTGTCGGGGTCGCGGAAAAAGGTTGCCACCCGGCGCTGATCGCTGCCCCGCAAGGTCTGATCGGCCACCCCCTGGATGCACGAGCACAAGGACGGCGACGCCGCGGACCGGCTCGACTGATTGCAGGCGCTGGAAATCGGCCCGGCCTGTGCCACATCGGCCATGAACATCACCGACAAGGCGGCGATGCCTGCACGCAAAACGGAAGTCTTCATTGCTCGATCCCTCTGCCAGTGGGCGAGCCGGCCCCGCCACAGGTCATTGATTTGTGCGGATTATGTCGAGATCAGAGACAATATTCAAGTCTTTCAGGGATTTGCCCGACGATTGGCGAAAAGCCGCTAGCAATTGCGCTACCCAAAGCCCCATTCCACCAGATCCAGTAGCCGCGACGCCACCCGCCCGCCTGACAACGATCCGGTGCCCTGCAGACAGCCCCCCTTTCCCGGCCCCGCCCCATCCGCTATACGCACGCCCATGACCCAGCTTGACCTCATCCGCAACTTCTCCATCGTGGCCCATATCGACCACGGCAAATCCACCCTTGCTGACCGGCTGATCCAGTCGACGGGCACCGTCGCCGACCGCGACATGAAAGCCCAGCTCCTGGACAGCATGGACATCGAGCGCGAGCGTGGCATCACCATCAAGGCCAACACCGTCCGCATCGAATACAAGGCCCGCGATGGCCAGACCTATATCCTGAACCTTATCGACACCCCCGGTCACGTCGATTTCGGCTACGAAGTCAGCCGGTCGATGCGTGCCGTCGAAGGCTCGCTTCTGGTCGTTGACGCCAGCCAAGGGGTCGAGGCGCAGACCCTCGCCAATGTCTATCAGGCCCTTGATGCCGGCCACGAGATCGTGCCCGTCCTGAACAAGATCGACTTGCCCGCCGCCGAACCCGAACGCATCCGCCAGCAGATCGAGGATGTCATCGGCCTTGACGCCTCTGACGCCGTCCTCATCTCCGCCAAATCCGGCCTCGGCATCCCCGACGTGCTCGAGGCGATCGTGACCCGGCTTCCCGCCCCTAAAGGCGACCGCAACGCCCCGTTGAAGGCCATGCTGGTCGACTCATGGTATGACGCCTACCTCGGCGTTGTCGTGATGATCCGCGTCATGGACGGTGTGGTGAAAAAGGGCGACCGCATCCGCATGATGCAGACCAATGCCGTCTATGGCATCGACAAGCTGGCCGTCCTGAAACCCCAGATGGTGGACATTGCCGAACTTGGCCCCGGCGAGATCGGCATCTTTACCGCCCAGATCAAGCAGGTCCGCGACACCCGCGTCGGCGACACCGTCACCCACGAACGCAAAGGCTGCGCTCAGGCGCTTCCCGGCTTCAAACCCGCCCAGCCCGTCGTCTTCTGCGGCCTCTTTCCGGTCGACGCCGCCCAGTTCGAAGACCTCCGCGACGCCATCGAAAAGCTCTCCCTCAACGACGCCTCCTTCTCGACCGAGATGGAAACCTCCGCGGCCTTGGGCTTCGGCTTCCGCTGCGGCTTCCTTGGCCTTCTGCATCTGGAAGTGATCCGCGACCGGCTGGAGCGTGAGTACAACCTCGAACTGATCACCACCGCCCCTTCGGTCGTCTTCCACCTCTTCATGAAGGACGGCGAGGTGCGCGACCTGCACAACCCCGCCGACATGCCCGACCTGACCTTTGTCGACCACATCGAAGAGCCGCGCATCAAGGCCACCATCCTTGTCCCCGACGAATACCTCGGCGATATTCTGAAGCTGTGCCAGGACCGCCGCGGCATCCAGCTTGACCTCAGCTATGCCGGCAACCGCGCCATGGTCGTCTACGACCTGCCCTTGGCCGAAGTCGTGTTCGACTTTT
>JANMCI010000417.1:0-2068 GCA_031361245.1 Rhodobacterales bacterium | reverse complement strand
GTCGATCGACTGGCGCTGGGCCTCTAGACCCAGTCCGCTCGCGCCCTGTCTTGCAGTCGACACCCGCTCATAGGCGATGAACCTCTCCCCTGCACCCGAACCTGTCGCCACTGCACGCCCCTCTGTCCACACCTGCCAAACCTTCGTTGCGCAGTTGTGTACGGATCAGCGATAACGCGCCCGGAAAGTCAAATCGTCAGTCTGCGGCCCGAATGGAAACGGAAGTGCCGCATGGCTGCTCGGAGTCGAAATCGAAATTTCCGAGCATTCGGGACCTCAGGGTCGGCGCCCGATCACGAGGGTCTGCCAGCCCTTGACGCAGGCATAACTGCAATACCTCTTACGGGACTCTCATCGAAAGCCTATGATCCGCGAAACAGATTGCGCCCTTGATTATGTTGAGAAGTCCATGAACGTTCTGATCGTCTACGCTCACCCCGAACCGACGTCGTTCAACGGCGCGATGAGGGATCTCGCTGTGGCAATCCTGACCAATCAGGGCCACGAGGTTGAAGTTTCCGACCTTTACGCGATGGGATGGATCGCCATTGCGGGACCTGCTGACATTGACGGACCCCATTCCGACCCGTTGCGGTTCAGCTTGGCCCGAGAACAGACAGTGGCGATGGAAAGCGGCACCATTGCTGCCGACATCGCCACCGAGCAGGCCAAACTGATCCGTGCTGAACTTGTAATCTTCCAATTCCCGATTTGGTGGTTTGGGATGCCCGCCATTCTAAAGGGTTGGGCCGATCGCGTCTTTGCCCGCGGCTTCGCCTATCTGCCGGGGCGCAAATATGACACCGGCATGTTCAAGGGCAAACTTGCCATGTTGGCTATAACGACCGGGACCTCCGCCGACACGTACGCCCCCGACGGCATCGACGGCGATATTTTGACCGTGCTCTGGCCGATTCACAACGGGCTTCTAAAATACACCGGCTTTGACGTGCTGCAGCCTTATGTCGCCTATATGCCGGGCCGCGAGGACGATGCAACGCGCACATTGCAACTTGACGCCTATCGTGGGCGGCTGGAAACCATCTCTGCAACCCCGCGTCTGTTCTTCCACCCCGCCGAAGATTACGGTCCGAACGAGCGGTTGAAGCCAGGCATTCTTGCCCGCTCGGGTCAACAGCGCAATGTTTGACGTGTCGACTTCCAGGCTATTGATCCTAAAGCCTTTCTGTATCCAGCGGGAGCACAGGGTCGCTCTGCCCGAGAGGGGGCAGGTGTGCGGGTCGCACTCCCGGATCAATGATGACCCGGGTGATCTGGGTGGTCCTGCCGAACTCCCACGGCTTGATGCCATCATGAACCTGAATGGCCAGCCGCGAGCGCGAGGCCGGGGTCAGACCCAGTTCCGCCATGTAGCGCGCCATCAACTCCAGCTGCTTGTTGGCGATGGTCAGCCAAGGGGATTGCTGGATGTAGCCCGATGGCATCCGCAGGATCGCCGGAGTTTCGGCCAACTTTTGTTCGGCCTCGACCCAGCGGCCGTAGCACTGGCAATAGCCCGCCATGGTGGTGCGATCGACTTGAGTAAGCAGTCCGATCTTGTTCAGGCTGGCGGCAATCCGGTCCCACTCCGCCTTGGCCTCTGCCGACAGATGGGCCGGGCAGTCCGGGAGGCTACCGGCGGGCTTGGGTTCACGCCCGTTGATCCGGCGCTTGCCGGGATTGCCTTCGGCGATCTTCACAGCCGTGGGTTTGGGCTTGCGTCCGCGGGTCATTTTGTAAGTCCGATCGGTTCAAGGTGCCGGGGATACCGGGTTGGCAATTTCGCGGCGTTGACAGACGAAAGACCCAGCCGGTCCCGGGGTAATTGCCCCAGAGTCTGATGCCCCCCGTCCCCTCAGCCTGCGGACACCCGGTCATCCGCCTGCTCCGCTCGCTTGCGGGAGCGACAAATCGACCGCGCTCCGGTTTTGGGCAGGTTCGATGGCCCGCCGCTCCTCCGCCGCAGCCTTGGTAAGGACTTCCATGATGCCTTCCAGCACCTCGTCGCTGAGTTGGGACAGATCAAGCGCCTCGCCGAGTTCCAGCCGTCCTGGCGCCACCTCAAGCG
>JANMCI010000108.1:0-6190 GCA_031361245.1 Rhodobacterales bacterium | reverse complement strand
AGCCCCTTACTGTCGGGGGGGATTACCATCTCTCTGGTGGTCAGGTGGTGGACGGGGTCGTTGTAGAGTTCGATGTCCTGGACGAAAACCGCCACATCGGCTGCGGGTAGGTCGGTGGCGGGCGACTGTTTGCGCTGCGAGATGTTGTTGCGAATGCGCCAGCGACTGACGCGGCTGAAGAACGCGGTGGCGGTGTCTGGGTCCACGCTGTCTGGGTCGAATTGCTTCGTCATCATCGACGAGTTCCAGAAATACCCCTGGGGGTCGAGGTACCAGAAGCCCTTGATATAGGCCGGAAAGGCATGAAAGATGTTCGGCCCCCGGAACCTGCGCGGGCCGACCAGGATGCGCTTTTGTGGGCCCTCTAGCGGGCTCGGCGCGCTCAAGCTGTCCGCGCGAACCAGAAATGTCGCGATGCCACGCTCTTGCGCCGCAAGGCCAAGCTTTTCGAAGAAGTCGCATTTGCCCCACAGGATATGATCGTGCCAGCCCTTGTCGGCGTGGACGATCAAGGAACCTTCGGGCAAAGACGCCGCGTAGATCGGCTCAAATACCTTTGAAGTCACTTCTTCTGTTCAACATTGTTCTTATTCGGAGTTGGCCGGCCGCGCTCGCCAGATCGAGAGGGAAATTGGGTCGTCAAGACTTTCCGGGACTCGTTGCAAAAAGCAAATATCAAAGTTGCGAGCCTGCCAAGCCAGTCATCAGCTACTCCGGAAAAATTGGAACTCGAAATCAAATCCCCAAAATCAAATACCCAGCTAAGTGGGATAGGAATGCACTCTCCAGACGGGCAAAACAAGTAGCACTTCAAATCAAGCCAATATTTCCTATCCTCAAATACAATCACAAAATCAATCCCCTCAAACAACGATGAGGATAGAAATACAGATCTTCCCACAAACATGTTCTTGAAAAGCTTTGGGAGCCTTGCAACACCAAATTTGTCACCTCTACTCACGAAAGACTCAGAGATAATCTTCTCAACTTTGGCCCAATCGAATGAGTTAAGTGAGGAACCCATTGAAGTTCTTCTTGAAAGTCGTTCGTAATCCTCTTTTGACTGCAGTTCAGATGCTTCTCTCGTGAGGCTCTCAAACTCTTTGAAGGCTTCTTGCAATGGATCTCCTAGGGGCAATCCGAGAATGATCGAAACATTATAGTCTGCCCAAGCGCGCTCAAGCCTTTGTCGCTTTGACCCCGGGAGTATCGCAAACTGCCGAGACAGGCGCCCTCGAGGCAGAGGAGTATATTGCAGCTTCGAGAATGCGCCCGCCCGCAGAAGTGCATCGGTGAGCACCGGTGTCAACGCTGCACAAAGGGCAGCAAAAGAGGGATCATGACCTTCTTCTGGCATTTCTTGCATTCCTTGTGAGCCCAAAGGGACCGCCCCAGTCATTCATTGCTATGGATACGCTGTCAATCGGCGCGCAAAACTAACCCCCTATCGGCGTCCAAAATTGACCCCTCTTTATGTGTCGAGAGCAGGGCCTGAGCCGACGGAACTGATCATGTTGTGAAGGCGGGTCAGGCCCTGATCGTCAGGCGCGGTTCTTGAAGCGCCAGGACTCGTTGCCGGTCTCAATGATCTCGCAATGGTGTGTGAGGCGGTCGAGCAGCGCCGTGGTCATTTTGGCGTCGCCAAAGACGGAAGGCCATTCGCCGAAGGCGAGGTTGGTGGTGACGATGATCGAGGTGCGCTCGTAGAGGCGGCTGATCAGGTGGAACAACAACTGTCCGCCCGATTGTGCAAACGGCAAATATCCCAGCTCATCGTCCCAGCTTATTTCGACCCACCCTGGGTCGGGGTCGCCCTTTGGTCGGGTGCGCTTCAGCGGGCGCCGCAGCCGCTTGGGATGATAAACGATCTCGGGCGCGACCTTCCCCTTCAGGCACAGCGCCTGGCCGGTGGGATGCCCTGGGTCCGCATCGAGTGCCGTGAACCTGCCGTCGGTCACCGTGGCAATTGCACCGCATCGCGACACACACAGGGCGCAGAAACAAGAGATGCGTTGGCTATCCTGATCGGCCATGGTCGCAGTCATTCCAGTCTGAAGGAATTCCCATGCGCAAAGCTATCAAGAACCGCAGAGCATTCATAGCGCGAACACAGTACCTTGCGCCCAAGAGCCAGCGCGCGCCTATGGCCGTGATGCGGCAGGCCGATCCTGTCGCCATGCCTCCGGTGCGGTCGTCCGGTCACCGTCATCTCCTCGCTTGCGGCAATCATGCCGTTGTTGTGCGGAAATTCCACTTATCCCACCTGTCCAGATTTGCCGAACCACCTCTATCCAACGTGCTTTTGTCTGATGGAGTAAACCTTCGACGCAAATTCATATTTTGGCCGGGGAATGCCGGGACTTGGCAATCTTTTCTCTGTAGGATTCCCTCATTTTCTGCAACTCTGAGGCCAAGCGAGGGGGAGACGGCAAGATGGTGCCAGCAAATACTGCGACTGTGCGCCCGGCCTCGAATGCAGAGGCGGGCCGAATTGCCAGCATGATGACCCTCGGCTTTGCCGACGATCCGGGCTGCCGACGCCTCTATCCGGATCCGGAACAGTATCTTACGTTCTTCCCTGAATTCGTCCGGCTATACGGCGGGGCGGCGTTCGATCATGGCGGCGCTCATGTCAATGACGGGATAGGCGCGGCCCTCTGGATCGCGCCGAACGCACATCCGGACGGCGAAGCGATCGACGACCTGATCGAACGCAGCGTCGATGCGGCGTCAAGGCCCGAACTCTTCGAAGTTTATGCGGTAATGAGCGGAGGCCATCCGCAGGAGCCGGCCTGGTTTCTTCCGCTCATTTCCGTCGACCCATTCGTCAGAGGCAGCGGACTGGGTTCTGCGCTCATGGAATACGGGCTGGCCGTTTGCGACAGGGACGGAGTACCGGCCTATTTGGGTTCCACCCACCGCCGAAATATTCCCTTCTACGAACGCTTCGGGTTCGAACGGGTCCGCACGATCGAAATCGGCGGGCACCCTCCGGTCTATCCGATGTTGCGCCGCCCCTATTGATCCCCTTGATCTCAGAACGCCCGAACGCACGTTGGCTTCATTGACGGCGGATCAACCGGGCAGGCGAAAGGGCTTGGGTTGGTATGACGGGGGCGAATTGGGCCGGGTGCGGCAGAAGCATGAGGCAGTGATTGGAACTTCGGCGCGGGCCATGGCCTGCGCCAACAGGTGATGCAGATGGGCGCGTTCGGAACTTTCGCCCCGGCGGCGCAAACATTCATCCAGACCGTGCAGGCTCCACACATTGTTGGGATGCTGGCTGGGGCGCGGCAGGGTGGCATCAAGGCCAAGGTCGGCGCGGTAGACGGCCTCGGCCTCGCCGTAATGCCCCGCGTCCATCAGCAGGGCACCCAGCGCGTGGCGGGTCGGTTGCATCCAACCCCAAGGTTCATCGTACAAAAGCCCGTCATCCAGCACGACCGCCTGCCGCAGATGCGCTAGACCCGCGTCAGTACGGCCGGATTTATAGGCAAGCTCCCCCAGCATCATTTGCTCGGCAACCTTCAGCACCTCCGAGCAGGGGTTGTTGAACACCATGCGCTCTTCTTGCACCATGGTTTTGGCTTTCAGAAAAGCATCACGTTCAGCCCCTGCTTCGATGGGAAGCGACAGGTTTGCAAACGCAACAGCGCGGGCATAGTGCAAGACGGCCGTGGTATAGCTGTAAAGGGCCGCATCGGCCGGGAAGGGCAACGCCACGATATCGGACCAGCGACCAAAGCGGATCAGGACGTGGGGCTTCATCGCCACAAAGGCCTCGAACAGTTCCGGCAAATGGCGCACGACCGGATCGGTCAGGGTTGCCGCGAGTGCCTCGGTGGCTGCCAGCGCTGGGGTGATCTGAGCCAGAAACAACGCGCCGTAAATCTCGAAATGAAGGTTATGGATGCGGTAGACGGTGTAGAAGTTTTCGCCACCGGCATGAGCGAAGTATTTTGTGTCAACCCGTGCCGCCGCGAGGTTGCGGCGCACTACGTTTTGATAATCGCCGCACAGGACGTCGATATGGCTTGCCATATGCACAAGGTGTCCGGAGTCGGGCACCAGATCGACCAGCCTGTCGCCATGGCGCAGCGCCTTTTCCGGCGTTGGCGACATTTCCATCAAGTGGATGTACATGTGCAAAAGCCCGGGATGATCCCATGCAGCCGGAACTTGGGCAAACGTGGCTTCTAACAAGGCCTGCACTTCCGCTGTCGAGGATCCTTCTGCGGGACAACCACGGGCGGTATCCCACAGCATCCACGGCGTGCGGTTCATCAGGGCTTCCGCGAAGATCGAGGTGACGTCCAGATCGTCGGGAAAACGGCGATGGACCCCGCGCATCGCTGCAGAAAAACGGTCGTTCCACGGCGTGAAATCCTCGACACCGGGCTCGGTTGGAAAGCGGTCGGCGAGGGCTGCGATCAGGGCGCCTTCGACGGGTGCTGCGGGGTGGGCCCGTGCTGCGGCAATTGCGGCGTGGGCAAGGGTCAGGGCCACGACCTGCTCGTCGGGGGTGAAGAACCCCCAGACCTTGTTGTAGTTGGGGCCAATGGCATGGGCCATGCCCCAGTGGGCCATCACACAGCCCGGATCGGCGGCTACCGCGTTTTGAAAGCAACGAATGGCCTCTTCATGGTTGAAGCCATACATCCAGATCAGGCCACGATTGAACCAGCGCTGTGCGTTATCGGATGTTGTGGTAACCGGGCGCGCAAAGCTGCCCAAATCAAAGTATTCCATGGTGTCCGGTCCCGAAACGCGCTGATTCAGCCGAGACTCCCAGATTGGAGCCGCAATGCGTGTACGATGAGTGCGATTTGATCTCAGATCAAGTCTGTCGAGCAAAGTGAGCGGGTCACGTACGGGTGTAAATCAAGGGTCATCTCGTCGGGCGGTTCTTGCCAACAAAACTGTTTTTGGTCCAGAGTCCGGCGCTGTGAGAACTGTTCAGCCAGCAGCCCGGGCCGCTTGCTTCAGTTCCGAACGCCCAGCCGACGCAATTCGTCCGTCGCGCGCCGGATTTCTTCACGGTGATGGTGGGCAAGCCGAAGGAGTTCGATCTGGTTGGCGTCATCGTCAAGACGGGTCGGGCGTCTGGGTTGGGCCGACAAAACCGCGCCCATTGCTGACCGAAGCTTGAAAATGCTTGAACGGATCTGCTGCGCCATTGTGGATTTCTTGGGGATATTGAACATCGCCGTCATTTGCTTGCTCCGTTCATGAGGGTCGTTCTGGCCTCAGACTGCCATGCCGGCTTCTTGCTCACATCGGGACGACTCCCCAATTTAGGGGCCGAACCTCCCCATTTTTCGACGTGCAAAACGGCGTTCTGAGGTAACATCCCCCAGATTGAAGATGTCTGCTTGTTACCTATCGAGGTCCATTTGGAAGAAGTGCTGCTGGAACGGGGCGAGAATATCAGACGGCTCCGCTCCTTGCTGGCGGAGGCGCAACTTGGGCATGGGCAGGTCGTCCTGATTTCCGGCGAAGCAGGGGTTGGAAAATCCGCACTCGTCCGCGCCTTCGAGGCCGGTCTGCCGAACAGTGTTCAGGTCTTGCACGGCTATTGTGAAGACCTCTCGATCTCCGAGCCGCTTGGACCCCTGCGCGATTTGGCGCGCGAGGCGGGTTGGGACTTGCTTCGGCTGCTGAGCGGTCAGTTAGATCGGCTGTCGGTGTTTTCCGAGTTCCTGTCCCATCTGGCTGAACCCGGGCAAGTCACGGTCGTGTTGATCGAAGATATTCATTGGGCCGACGAGGCCACGTTGGAGTTTCTGCGTTTCATCGCCCGCCGCCTGCGCGATTTGCCGGTCCTTCTGATTGCGACCGCCCGTGATGACGAGACCCTCGGTCGCCCGAACCTTCGGCGGGCATTTGGCGGGCTTTCGTCAGCCCAGATTACGCGCGTGTCGGTCGAACCATTGTCGGTTGAGGCTGTCACCACCCTGTCGACTGCGGCGGGCTCGAATCCGGCGGAGGTATTTCAGCTGACCGGCGGCAACGCATTCTTTGTCACCGAACTCCTCCGCGGCGAGCCGACCTCGCGGGGGCTGAATATTCAAGATGCCGTGCTGTCGCGGGTGGAACGGCTTACCGCGCAAGATCGGGCGCTGCTGGATGCCGTGTCAATCTTCCCGCGCCATGCCGAAAGCCACTGGGCCAGCCATCTGGCCGGGGCGGC
>JANMCI010000083.1:0-3034 GCA_031361245.1 Rhodobacterales bacterium | reverse complement strand
AGATGCCGCCCGAGCGGGCGATGTAGTCCAGGGGCGGGGCGCCGGGATCGCGGGAGGTGATGGTGATCATCTCGACATCGCCCAAGCTGCCCTTGGCAATCTCGGCCTTGACGGCGGCGAAATGCGGGTCAAAGCGGCGGTTGAAACCGACCATCAGCACGGCCTTGGTGTCGCGCACGACCTTGAGGCAGGCTTTGACACGGGCCAGCGACAGATCGATCGGCTTTTCGCAAAAGATCGCCTTGCCGGCCTTGGCGAATTTCTCGATCAGGTCGGCATGGGTGTCGGTCGGAGTGCAGATCACCACGGCGTCGATGTCCTTGGCGGCCAGAATCGCCTCGACGGTGCGCACGTCGCAGCCGTATTGATCGGCAATCGCCTGAGCAGCGGGCGCCATGGCGTCGGCCACGGCGACCAGCTTGGCACCGGAATGGCCGGTGATGGCCTTGGCGTGGACCTTGCCGATGCGGCCAGCCCCCAGAAGCCCGAAACGTAGAGTCATAGTCTTTCCTTTCCCTCAGGCAAATGCCCCTTCGGCACTGCCTTTGACGCCTGTGATATAGCTTACGATGTCGTTGCCATCGGTCTCGTCGCGCTTGAGCGAGGCGACGATGCGGCCGCGGCGGAACACCACGATGCGGTCCACCAGATCAAAGACCTGCCGCAGATTGTGGCTGACAAGGATCAGCGGCACGCCGCGCTCCTTGAGGCCCCGGATGATGTTTTCGACCTGAGCAGTTTCCTGCACACCCAGCGCGGCGGTCGGCTCGTCCATGATGATCAGTTTGGAGGCAAAGGCCGCCGCCCGCGCAATCGCCACGCATTGCCGCTGGCCTCCGCTCATGTTGCGGATCGGGTTGTCGACATTGGGGATCTTGACGGCGGTCTTTTGCAAAGCCTCCAGCGTGCGGGCCTTCATGGTCTTGCGGTCAAGGATCGAGAAGGGGCCAAGGTTGAACTTGATGATCTCGCGGCCGAGATAGAGGTTTGAGGGCACGTCAAGGTCGTCGGCAAGGGCCAGCGTCTGGAACACGGTTTCGATGCCGCTTTCGCGGGCCTCGAGCGGGTTGGAATGGTTGACCTCGTGGCCGTCAAAGAAGATCTGGCCGGCGGTGCGCTGTTCGACCCCGGTGATCTGGCGCACGAAGGTCGATTTTCCGGCCCCGTTGTCGCCGACGACGGCGACGTGTTCGCCGTCCTGAAGGGCAAAGTTCGCATCCTCCAACGCATGAACGCCGCCGTAGTGTTTGGTCAGGCCCCGTGTCTCAAGAATGGGGGTTTCCAGAATGATTTTTGACATCTCATTTCCCCCGTGCGCGGCTTTGCTGCCGCCATTGATCCAAGACAACCGCGCCGACGATGATCACGCCTTTGACCATCTCCTGATAGAACGCGTCGAGTTTGAGGAAGGTGAAGCCCGAGATGATCACCCCAAAAATCAGCGCCCCAAGGACGGTGCCAAGGATCGAACCGCGTCCGCCTTGCAGGGAAATGCCGCCGATGACGGCCATGGCGATGGCGTCAAGCTCATACATCACCCCCATGCCGGCCTGCGCCGTCAGATTCTTGGACGACACCACGATGGCCGCGACCGAAGCCAGCGCCCCGGCGATGGCATAGACCAGCACCTTGTGGTTTTTCACATTGATGCCCGACATCCGGGCGGCATCCTCGTTCGAGCCGATGGCATAGCAGTGCTTGCCATAGCGGGTGTAGTTCATGACGCCGTAGAACAGGATCGCAAGACCCACGAAAATGATCACGGGATTGAGGCCCTTGCCGATGGCGGCATAGGCTTCGGTCGGGAAGGAGATCGGGTTGCCGTTGGACCACCATTTGGAAAAACCGCGGGCCGACACCATCATGCCAAGGGTGGCAATGAAGGGCGGGATGCGGGTGTAGGCGATGAGCGAGCCGTTGACGAGGCCGGCGACCAGGCCGCAGCCAAGGCCCACAATCACGGGCACGATGACCGGCAGGTCCATCCACGCCTCGCCAAAGATCGCCTTGGGGTTGGGGTTGCCGTTGACCAGCCAGGTTTGCGCAAAGCTCATGGTGATCATCGCGGTCGCCCCAACGATGGAGCCGGACGACAGGTCAATGCCGCCGGTGATGATGACCTGAGTGACGCCAAGGGCGATGATGCCGACGATGGACACTTGCAGGATGATGACCTGCAGACGCTGGTTGTTGAAGAGGGTGTCAACATTGTCGCGGGTGTTGAACAGGAAGCTGTCGCCAAGGATCAGCCAGCCCAGCGCCTCGAAAATCGCAACGATGCCGACGAGGGCAAGAAACACGTTCAGCTCGGGCGGTCGCGCCCGTTTGGATGGGTCATATTTCAGACCGCCAAGTCCAGAACCTGTCTGCGCCATCGTTCCCTCTCCCGATTTTCTGGTATGTTCAGTCTCTGCCCGCCCTCCACGACGGGCAAGAGAAAAAGGGGCGGCACGGGTGGCGCGCCGCCCCTTCGGATCGCAGCTAAGCGATCAGTTCTTGGCGACGAAGTCCGCCACGTTCGCCGGGGTCACCAGCAGGAACGGGATGTAGACTTTCTGCTCGACCGCCTCGCTTTTCGACAGCTTGATCGCAGCATCCAAAGCACCTGCGCCCTGCCCTGCGGCATCTTGGAACACGGTCACATCAAGATCGCCCGCCTGCATTGCTGCCAGCGCGTCTTGCGTGGCATCGACACCGCCGACCACGACTGATTTCATGTCGATATTGGCGGCTTTCATCGCTTGGATCGCACCGATTGCCATCTCATCGTTGTTGGCGATGACGCCATCAAACGCGGTGCCGGACGACAGCCAGTTGGTCATCAGGGTTTGGGCCTGATCGCGCGACCAGTTGGCGGTTTGCTCGTCGATGATGGTCAGTTCCACGGCGCATTTGCCGGCAGCCATCACGTCATGGATGTCGGCAGTGCGCTGAACAGCGGCCTGGTTCGAGAGCTCGCCCATCATCACATAGATGTTGGCTTCGGTCTTGCCAGCAGCTTTCAGAAGACGGCAAACTTCTTTGGTTTCCAGGG
>JANMCI010000062.1:0-4564 GCA_031361245.1 Rhodobacterales bacterium | reverse complement strand
CCAACCAAGCCACCGCCCGCTCCGTCTCCGCCCCCTCGCCCTGCTCGGAAAACTACGTCGCCGCCCGCCGCCCATTTTCGAGCCATAGGTGGCAATGGGCTGTAAGCTCCCGGCTTGCGGCAGCGTCATACATGGCGATGTCACCTTCGGTCAGAACATCCCGCCAACGCCCGTTGGTGCCTTTGTTGATGAAAGTTTTGGCGCCGCCTTTGAAGAACTTTACCGCATTCGGATCAATGATCTCGGCATCGCGTTTCATGCTTTTGAATGTGACCAGATCGGCAATGGCCGACACGGTTTCCGAAGGACATTCTATATCCAGATAGTCAGCAATTCTGCCAATCTCGCCTTCAAGGTCAGCCAGCAGGTCATTGTAATGCACGAACAGGATGTTCGGCTGTTCCCGGTCGTGCCACCAGGTCTGCACGTGGCGGAAGTTGGACCAATGGGGAAAGCCTTCGGTTTCCCATTCAAACCAGCCCTTGTTGATCCACATGTCCCACAACGCGCGGATGTCGTCAGGACAGGGCATCAATGGCGGGCCGACCCGACCGGGAGTGTCGTTCATTTCGGCGTAAGCTTCGGGGGTATAAGCTGAATAGTGGTTCCAGAATGACATGAATACGTCGCGCGGATCGCGCCCGACAACAATGTATTTTGTATCTTTTCGCAGGCTCAAGCCGTCCCTGGGCAAATGGCTCTTGAGGCATCGGCGATGATCCTGCGCGGCAAGTTGGGCGACGAGTTCGTCGATGGGTGTGAGGCGCATGTCGACCCATGGCGAGAAGTCGTTGATAATGCGTGGCTTGAGGTCCTGAAAAATAAGGTGAAGCACGATGTTTTGCGTCCACGTCGTGCCACATTTGTAGGGCGTCGCAATTACAATATCGCCAACGCGCTCCTGAATATGGTCCCAACGTGTGCCGTCCAACAGGAAATTCTGGTAAATGTGTGTGCTGCGGTTGGTTGGCTTTTCCAATTCCGGCAATCCCCAATGGCCGTCTCTGAACGCGCAATAATTTATCGATCATATGAGTAAAGGCCGGAAAGTCAACCGGGTCTGGCCGGGCTCTCCGCCGCACCGCAGCGGCCGCAGGGTGTGCATTCATTGCGCGCCCTTCGCAGACCCGCCCCTCTCCTCCGGAAAGTCCTGTCCATCAACCTATTGAAATTACTCACTTTCGAAAACCGAACGGGAATTAGGCTTCCGCGTCCGCCTCCCCGCGCAAGGAATCACAGGACATCGGCGCCTTTTGGGTGTAAGGTCCAAGGATTGCGGCGGCCCACTGCGATTTCATGCCGCCGCCTGAAATGGGGTTCCTCGGGAAACCTGGGAAGCCAGGTGTTTCATTTGCCAGTTGCCTGATTGCTGCCGACCATTAGCCATCAAGACCTATTCTTTCGATGCCCGCGAACTGCCCAATTCACCAGTTTCCATCCCGGTCATCCTTGTGCCAGTCCCGCGCGGCCTATAAACCCTTGTCGGAAAGGTCTCGCCATTATGAGATCCCGCTTTGCTTTTGTTCTTGCCTTTTGTCTTGCATCCTCGCCGGCGATTGCCGATTGCCCCGATCTGTCGCTGGTCCTCGCCATCGACAGCTCCGGCAGCATTGATCCGGGGGAATATGCGCTGCAGACCCTCGGCTATGCTGCGGCGTTTCGCAGCCAAAGCGTGAAGCGGGCGCTTGCGTCCACGGGGGTGGTCGATGTGGCCGTTGTCTATTGGGCCGACGCCGACTTCGCGTTTCAGACCCTTCCCTGGGTCCGCATAACCTCGCCCCAGAACGCCGACGCCCTCGCAGCGATGATCCTCGCCTCCCCCCGCCTCGTGTCAGGAGACACCGATATCGGCAACGGCCTCGCCCGGGCGTTTGAAATGCTTGCCAGTCACTCCCGCTGCAGCATCCGCTCGATTGTGAATGTCTCGGGGGATGGCCAGGAATCCGGCTCGCCAAAGCGCAGGGCGCGCGCCCCGCTGGCCGTTGTGCGGGGCCGGGCAGACGAACTGGGCGTGATCGTGAACGCCTTGGCGATTGAGAACGAGGACCCGGGACTGGCGCAGTATTACCGCGACAATCTGATCGCCGGACCCGGCGCCTTTGTCATGCAGGTCAGGGATTTCACTGACTTTGGCGCGGCAATCGAACAGAAACTGGTGCGGGAAATCAGCCTGACCGTGACTTCGTCGCTCGCCCCCCCGAACCGGCCCTACTGACCCGACAGGGGCGTCAATCAAGGGCCGGAAGGTTTTCCTTCATGATGATCTTCGCATCCAGGGCGCGCTCCCTCCCCTTCAGCTTGCCAAGCGCCGCATCGACCATTCTTTGCGCCGCCTCCCGCATGTCCAGGGCGATGACCGCATCGAAATGCCCCGACAGCAGCGCCGTGCGGCTGAGCCTTGTGTATTCATGCCCGATCACGACCAGATTGCCCTTCCCGTCCGAGGACAGCGCCTGCAACACGGCGCGATTGCCCATTCCGCACACGTAAAGCCCGGCAAGATCCGTTGATCCTGACAGCAGCGACCGCACAAAGTCATGATCCCCGCTGGCATCGCTGCGGCTCTTGAATTTTACATTGACCGTCCGGTCCGGCCATTGCGCATGGGTGAACTGGTTAAAGCCCGAGATGCGGTCGATCTGATCGCGCAATGCGGAATCCCCGGCAAGGATCTGGACAGCACCTTTCCGGTTGCCCAGAAATCGCCCCATCAGATCGCCGGCCAGGCGCCCACAGGCAAAGTTGTCAAGGCCGACATAGGCGCTGCGCCGCGACCTTGGGGCGTCGGCGGCATAGGTCACCACCCGCGGACCCTGAGCAGCCAGGCGGTCGATGGCATCCGTAACCTCGGGATCGTCCGCAGCCACCAGCAGAACGCAGTCCGCCGCCGGGCTTGTCGCCGCCATGGCCTTGAGGATCGCGTGCGGCTCAAGGATCGGAACCTCGATCCAGTGCACGGCGATCTGGTCACCAAGGGCTGCGAACAGTCGTTCCACCCGCTGGCGCAACTCGGTGAAAAAGTTCCTGTCGCCAAGCGGGATCAGGATCTCGACCCGCACCGGCGTCGCCGCCACCTGCGCCATCAGCGCGTTTTTCGCATAGCCCAGTTCTCGCAATGCCGCATTGACCAGCCGGGCCGTCTCGTCGCGAACCCCCGGGCGGCCGTTTATGACCCGGTCGACTGTCGCCTTCGACACCCCAGCGGCTCTTGCAACATCCTCCAGCCGCAGTCTCGATGATGTCACGACCTCAACCCCAAAGTCAAAGAAAGCGCCCCCGGCACTCCAACACCTGAAACCGAGTGTTAGCCCGTAACTATCCATTTTGCAACGAAAAACTGCGATGTGTTCGGGCCGGAAACCCCGCGAATGCAAGGCGTCCTGCGCCCCAACTTCAACTCATGGGCGCGTCCGTGCCCATTTAACCACCCTGCAAGTTGAAATAAGTGACCGTCTTTGATGTAATCACCTCAGAAATGACTTGATGCCATCAGGCCCTCGGTTATGATCAGGGTATATCCCGATTCCGTTCCGGTCGGCTCATACATGCCGTGACTTGGGCGCCAGACCGGATCGCGTCCTTTCCGGCCCCGTATTGACCGTGGCGCGGAAACCGGGTGGTGTGACGGATCTGGCTGAGGTGCCCGGAATGCATGCAGTGTACGAAAAGCTGTTCCAGTGGCGCGCGGCCCTTCTGATGTCCGAACGCTATGACGATCTGGCCAATCAATATTCCCCCCCGGTCGAGATTGTCCTCGTCGGTCACCGCGCCAATCTGAAAAGCCGCGATGATCTGGCGCTCTATTTCCGGCGCTATCACATCGCCCTGCATGACCGCGGCGTCGAAAGCCTCACCGCCCGCGTCGTTGCCGTCAGCCTCCCCGAGGGGCAGGACCAGCGCGTCTGGGTCCGCTGGGTGGAGCGTGATCGCGCAGGCTTCGAGGTTGGCGTGTCGCAAGCCGTCTACACCTGCGTCCAGTCCAGGGGCGGGCCGCTTACGTCAAGGATCCATTACACCCAGTCGGCTATGCCGCACCATGCAAGGCCGCTGCTGCAAAAAAGGCTGGCCGCGATGCGATAGGCAGCGCACGGCCCGCCGTCTTTACGCCTCACACCATTCCCGACCAGCGCCGGATCAGCCGGGCCTGCAGCACATGCGCCCGCCTGACCCAGGCGTCGCCTCCCGGCGGGTCCTCCCGCTCGCCCATCGGCACGGCCTCCCGCCGCGCCGCATCGGCGGAAAAGATCGCAAAGCACAGATCCTGCCCACCCACCGGCTGGATGAACCCGGCCAGCCCCGAGACAAAGTTCAGCGTCCCGCTCTTGCCTACGACCCGCGTCGGATGGCCCTTGATCTCCTTGCCCTGATCGTCCCGCATCCCGATGTTGCGCAGAACCCCGCGCAACCCCGGTGCCCGATTGTTGAACATGGCGTCCCCCGCCATCAGCGCCCGCATCATGCCACCCGCCGTCACCCGCGACGCTGCCCCCAGGCCCGAGTGATCCGCCAGCTGCGCCTGCAATCCCAGCCGCGTCTTGGCCCACGCCTCGACCGCCCCCGCCGA
>JANMCI010000042.1:0-1874 GCA_031361245.1 Rhodobacterales bacterium | reverse complement strand
GCCGCGGTCGACGCCGATCTGGCCGCCCGTCACCGGCAAGGGGATGACGACCGACAGCAGGTGCAGCGCCGTGTGCACCCGCATGTGGCGATGGCGGCGGTCCCAGTCCAGCACCAGCCTTACCCCGGTGCCGACCGGTGGCAATGCGCGCGGCTCACCGGGTACCAGCGCCACGCCGCCGCCCTCGACCTTGACGGCGGTGGCGATGGCCAGCCTGCCGCCCTGCCATTCGATCCGGCCTGAATCTCCGGGCTGACCGCCCCCGGTCGGGTAGAACACCGAGCGATCGACGATGATGCCGCCCTCGGGCGTCAGCCCGGTGACCCTCGCGTCACATTCGGTCAGATAGGCGTCGGCGCGGAACAAAAGCTCGGTCATTGGGCGAAGCGCTCCTTGTCGGGGCCGTCGTTGGGGCCGTCGTCGGGGGGGGACGGGATGGCGTCGGTGGTTTCCGGCCCGGGGATGGTTTGCGGCCCGACCTTGCGCCGTGCAGGGGCGTCGCCCGCCGGCCACATCGCGTTGACGGCGGCGACGTCAAGCTCCATCTGCGCCTTTTCCTCGGCCTCGGCTGCCGCATCGTCGGCCAGTTTGGCCAGATGCTCGCGGTGCCGCCACGACACCACGATGCCTTCCTGCGTGAAGCGCTCGACGATCATATGATTGATCTCGGTCCGCACCGCGACAAGGAAATTCACATCGCGCAGGATCACCCGGATTTCAAAATTGATCGTGTCTGCCCCAAAGCCGACCATCGCGATATCCGGCGGTGGCGACAGCAGCACCAGCGGCTGCGCTTCGGCAATCTCCGTCAGGATGGCCGCAACATGCCGCGTGTCCGTCGTGAAAGGCAGGCTTATCGGCACGATCAGGCGGCCGGTCAGGCTGAACCGGGTCCAGTTGGTGACCCGGCCCGAGATCAGGTCGGAGTTGGGCACGATCACGTCAGAGCGGTCAAAGGTCTGGATGCGGGTCGAGCGGACCGAGATCGAGGCGACGATGCCCTGCACCGGTCCGACCTCGATCCAGTCCCCCTCCGAAATCGGCCGCTCGATCAACAGGATGATGCCCGAGACAAAGTTCGACACCACCGTCTGCAGACCGAAACCGATGCCGACCGACAGGGCGCCGGCGACGATGGCCAGACCCGACAGATCAATCCCGGTCGAGTTGATGGCCACCAGCGCCGCGATAAAGATGCCGACATAGCCCAGGCCCGAAACCAGCGCGTTCTGCCCGCCCTGATCAATGCCGGTGCGCGGCAGGATCGAGTTCTTCATCACCCCCTGAAACAGCCGCGTCAGCGAGTAGCCAAGGCCGAACACCACGGCAAAGAACAGAAAATCGGTGGGCGAGATCTTGCTGTCGCCCAGCGTGAAGCCCTCCTGAAACCGCGTCCAAAGCTCGGTCAGATCGGCCACCCGCGCCCCCCAGATCAGCGCGAACAGGGGCAGCGTGGCCAGCGTCAGGCCAAAGCTGATCAGCACCGGCGCCAAGGCGTCCTGCTCGGCCCCGTCATTGCGGGTGACCAGCGCGTAAAGGTCGCTGATCAGCCGCTGGATCAGTTGAAAAAGGGCGGCACGCCCCAGCGACAGCGCGGCCGGAAAGACCAGCGCCGATCCCGCCGAGATATAGCCGATGGCCGCCTGCACCGGCCCGATCAGCCCGATGGAGATCGCAGCGCGGCCCACCAGTCCGATCAACCGCTGACGATAGTTGCTGCGGCCCTCCTCGACCGGCTCTGCGGGATCGGCGCTGGTCTTTCCGGCCGCGCTGTCGCTGGGGCTTGCCGCCCTTTTGCAACTGATCCAGCGGCTGATCAGCGACCTTTACGCGCTGGTCACCCGCAATGACGGGGCCGAGCAGGACGCCTTGGC
>JANMCI010000035.1:0-5837 GCA_031361245.1 Rhodobacterales bacterium | reverse complement strand
AGAAACGAAGCTCGGTCGGTGCGACGAAAACATAATCGACATCGCGGCCCGGAGGGGCGCGATAAATTGCGCCGCAGACCGAGCGGCCTTGCTCGATCCGGCACAGTTCGTTGCCCCGCAGATATTGGCCGCGCAGGTATTTGTCGCGCGATCCGGGGACAGCACCCAACAGAGCAGCCAGGTCGGTGCCGGTCAAACGGTCGGCCTCGGCCAGACCAACGCCCTGCGGCCAAACCGGCAGACCGGCGCGACGCAGGCCGTCAAGCAGGCGCTGGTTTTGCTCGGCGCGGCGTAAGGGGCTGTAGTGTTCAAGCAGCAGGTAGAGGTTAGCCTCGGGCAACAGGGTCAGCAGCTTGTCCCGAACCATCTGCGCCTGAACCAGTTGCCCCTGAATGGCAAGTGCCGCCGTCAGATGTTCCAACAGCAGGGGATTGTCCGGCAGTTCGGGCCAGGCAGCGACAAGGTCTGCTATGGCGTTGTAATAGCGCCCTTCGGCAAAGGCGACTTCACCGAAGATCAAAAGCCATTCCGGTCGAGGAATCGGATCAAGCTGGCGCAATCGGGTCAGTTCTGCCCTGGCCTTGAACGCCTGACTGTTCCGCGACAGGATCAGCGCCAGATTGGCATGAGCCTCGGCACTGTCAGGTTCCGCCGTGACGGCCCGGCGGGCAGTGGCCAATGCCTGGTCACCGGCACCGTCCTGCGCCTGAATACGCGATAGCACGATCAGGGCGCGGGCGTTGTCAGGGTCGAGTTCCAAGGCACGACCGGCGGCGTCATAGGCCCCGTTGCGCGCCGTAATGGAGGGGATGAGGTCCCGCAGGCTGCGCTCCCACAGCGCGACCGCGACGAAGGCGTAACCGGCATGGGCTTCGGCAAAGTTGGGGTCCAGCGTGAAAGCCCGGCGAAACGCGGGCAGAACCTTGCGCAACGCAGCGACATCCGTCGCGGCCCGGCGCTGAGCCTCGGCCCGCAAGTATTGATCATAGGCCGCAAGATTGCGGGTCGGGATGCGATCGGAGACGGTGGCGGCGGGAGCAATTGGCGTTGGCAAAGCGGCGGAATTGTCAGAGGACTGCCGCCAGATACCCAAGCTGACTGCGATGAAAACTGTCACGGCCAGGGCCAGGCCAATAACCATCCGGGTCGGACGATTCTGCAGGGAAGGCATTGGGTCAGGGGACGACGCGGGCATGGTCAAGACCTGAGCCGTGGCCGAACGCCGATCCGTGGCCATTGTTGCTTGCGGCGGCGATATGATCCCAAGCTCGGCCTTCAGGCGCTTGCGAAAGGCCTCGCCCTGATCGCGCGCTTCGCGATTTCGACCGAGCTTTTGCAGCGCCCCAACCAGACGGCCATGCAAGGCCTCATCATAGGGATCGATAGCCAAACCGCGACGGCTGGCACGAATGGTCTGCTCCCATTTCATGTCGCGGTCGTAGCCGTCAACGAGGGTCCCGACGACTTTCAGCGCCAGATCCCGCAACCTGCTGCGCTCGTGCAGGAAATACCCGTCTGGCGCCAGCGAGATGAGGTCGATGCCCTCCAGCAGGTCGCCGCGATAAACCGCAAGCGCGGCCTCAAGATCGCCAGGGTCGGGGGACAGCGCAAGCCTGTCAAACAGGGCCACATCGGTTCCGACGGCCACAGGGTTAAGACGGATCAAATCGCCCTCTGCGACCAGAGCATCCGGAACGAGTTTCAGCGCCTGCCGGATCGTCCAGATCAACTGTCGCAAACTGGCCCGCGCCTGAGCATCGGCGCGTTCGCCCCATAACATGGTGCTCAACGTGCTGCGATCCAGTGCGCCACCCTGCGCCAGCGCGAGGCGCGCCAACAGCAGTTGGGCCCGAGCGCCGGAAATATTCAAGGCAGAGCCGGACGCAGAGACAGTCTCAAATCGGCCCAAAAGTCGAAGAACTGGCTGCATCATGTTCCCCGCAACCGGGATCCCGGTCACACGCGACTGACCCGCAAAGTCAACATAGCACTATATTTTCTTGCGATCCACAACGTCAGCGGGAGCGCGGGGAGACCTTTTTGCGCTGCGCCGGATTGGCGTTCAGAAATCCAGATCGGCGTAATGTGCGGGGGGCGGGAAGCCCGGCACCTGATCGGCCAGCAGGGTGCGGAACGACGGGCGGGACTTGATCTTGGCATACCAGTCCTTGACGGCGGCCGAACGGTTCCAGTCGACATCCGAGATGTAGTCCAGCGACGACAGATGTGCTGCAGCGGCGAAATCAGCCAGCGTCATCACATCGCCCGCCAGCCAGCGGCGCTGTTCCAGGAGCGAGTTCAGATAATCGAGATGGTGCTTGATGCGGCCGGCTCCGGCTTTGACATTCTTGCTGTCGGGATAGCCCTGACCCATGAGCTTTTTGTGCACGCGCTCATAAAGCAGTTTCGAGGTGACCTCGGTCTGGAATTTGTCATCAAACCACGCGCAGAGGCGGCGCACTTCGTAGCGGGTATCGGGATCGCGCGGCATAAGCGGATTGATCGGCACCGTCTCGTCGAGGTATTCGCAGATTGCCTGTGACTCAGACAGCACCTTGTTGTCGATCTTCAGCACCGGCACTTTGCCGGCCGGGTTGCGCCGCAGAAAGTCGGGCGAGGCTTCCCAGTAACGCTCTTCGACCAATTCCACCTCAAGCTTCTTTTCGGCCAGCGTGAGGCGAACCTTGCGGCAATAGGGCGACAGCGGGAAATGGTAGAGGCGGATCATTGCACGGCCTATGTCTTGGGTCGCTCTTCAATGCAACGGCGCGGGCTGGAATTCAATGGGATGGTCAATCGGTGGCCTCAAAACAGGCGGCGCGGCCATCGATTTTGATGGTCTCGGCGCCGGCAAGGATCTGGCGGGCGCGGTTCTTGACGTAGCGGCCGGGCGAGCCCGCGTCGTAATCCTTGGGGTTGGGCAGAACGGCGGCGAGGCGGGCGGCCTGCGTGGCGCTGAGGTCGCGGGCGTCGATGCCCCAAAAGTGCTGGGCGGCGGCCTGAACGCCGAAAACGCCTTCGGCGAATTCGGCCTGATTGAGATACATCTCCAGAATGCGCTGCTTGGACCAGACCAGCTCGACCACCGGGGTCAGCGCCGCCTCCATCGCCTTGCGCAGCCAGGAGCGGCCCTGCCAGAGCAGCACGTTCTTGACGACCTGCTGGCTGAGGGTCGAGGCGCCGCGGTTGGCGCCGCTGTCGATGGCCTCGCGGATGGCGGCCATGTCAAAGCCCCAGTGCAGGCAGAAATTGGCATCCTCGGCCGCCACGACAGAGCGGCCCATGTCCGGCGCAATCTCGTCCCAGTTCACCCAGTCGCGCTCGATCCCGCCGAGACGCCAGCTTTCCTGCCATTGATAGATGTTGCCGGGCGGCGGCAGGAAGGAAAAGAGCAGGATCAGCACGCCATAGAAAGCTGCCACGACCAGAAAGGCACGGGCCGCCCAACCGACGACGCGCCGCCACATCGGGCGGAGCGGGGCGGCAGCGGCGGCTGACGCCTTGCGCGAGGGGCTTCTTTTGCGTGCCATGGGGCAGCATAGGCCCCATGGCACGGCTGTGGTCAAGGTGGGTTGGCGCGACTCAGGTGGCGCTTGGTTCGAGCACGGCGCGAAGCGAGTCCTCGACCTCTTTGGTCAGCGACGTCTGCAGGATGCGCGCCTTGGACCGGAACGCGCCGAGCCGGTCGATCACCTTGTCGGCGGTGAATTTGCGCAGCAGGACAAAGACCGCCGCGGTGCCGGGCTTCAAGTCCGCGCCCAGTTTGCGCATGAACTCGTCCTCGATTCCGGTGTCCGACAGCGACCCCGTCAGCGCCCCGGCACCGGCACCGACAGCGGCTCCCAGCAGCGGATTGAAAAAGAGCATGCCCAGAAGCGCCCCCCAGAAGCCGCCGCTGACCGCTCCCACGGCCGTGAGATTGGCGACCTGGTGCAGTTGCACCTTGTTGTCGGTCGAGCGGGTAACGACGACGACGTCCTCCATCTCGACCAGATAGTCCTTTTGCAGCTTCACCAGTTCGGCGCGCAGACCAAAGGCGGTGGATTCTTCATCGAAAGCCAAAACAAGCAGATCAGTCATGATACCCTCCATTGATTCAGACCATTTTTATCAGCAGGCGCGGCAGGTGATCTTGATGCAGATCAGGAAGCGGACTTGACCTGCCGCAAGGCGGACGGCGGGTGAACCGTGGCAGAATGAGTCGTTCCGGCATGGGGCCGGGGTGGAGGATGTCATGGACGACGAGAAAACCAACGAAGGCAAAGCCCGCACGTTCAGCGAGACGATCGAGGTTGCGGGGTCGCAAGTGATTGATCAGGTCAAGAAGCTGATCAAGGAAGGCAATGTGCGCCAGTTGAAGGTCACCGCCAAGGACAGCGACTTCAGTCTGGAGATGCCGATGTCGGTGGGTGTGCTGATCGGGGGCGCCGTGGCGCTGACAGCCCCGTGGCTGGCCGTTCTGGGGGTCGTCGCGGGTCTGGTGACCAACGTGGTGATCGAGGTCGAGCGCTAGGCGCCGCCGGAGGTGCCCGAGCCGCCCAAGACCGACGCAGGCTGAAAGGGGGCTGTCATGCAGACCAATGCCACGCCGCTTTTCGACACCTCGGTCAATACCACGGGGTGCTGTCCGAAGTTCAACCCGGCCGGTTGGGATGGTCAGGAGATGCACTTTGACAAGAAGCTTTTTGTCCGGGCAACCACCCGGACGGTCGCGCATGTGCCACTGAACATGGGGAAGGTCTTTTCGCGGGTGCAGACACATATTTCAGCCGCCGGGGCCGAGGACCCGGCCCAGATGCTGGTCTTGTCGCGCGATCCGTCCGCCTTTTCGGGAGAGCATCTGTTCGCTGTAACCAAGGAGGTGCCCGACGAAGAGATGACGACCTTGTCCGGGGACTTTCTGACGCAAACTTTCGAGGGACCCTACGCGGAGGTGCGCAATTGGCACGAGGCCATGCGGGCCAAGGCACATGCCAGGGGACGCGTGCCGGGCGAGGTCTGGTTCTTTTACACGACCTGCCCGAACTGCGCCAAGGCCTACGGCAAGAACCCTGTGGTCGGGGTGGTCGAACTGGCCGGACCCGAGATCAAGCCAGACCACTGATTTGCCAAAGCCGATCCATCGTCGTCGATACCCTTTGCGCGGCGGCGGTGGGATCGGTGGCCGCGAGAGCATTCAGATCTGCATTGAACGGCTCGGTCGTGACCGGGCCGTCATAGCCCATGTTCGCAAGGGCGCGCATGAATCCGGGCAGGTCCAGAACCCCGGTTTCCAGCGGCAGATGGCGAACGTTGTCCATCACCTGATTGAAGGGAACGCCCACCGGTGCGTCGTTGATATGCACGTGAACCACGTCCCTGGCCGACAACCGGGCGAGGTCACCGACCTTGCCGCCCGAGGTGAACAGATGCCAAGCGTCCAGCAGCAGCCCGACATTGGGGCCGATCTGCCGGGCCATGGCCATCATCGCGTCCATCGCGTGGATGAAGGGGAACTTGTGTCCCTTGAACAGGGTCACGGGCCCAAGGAACTCAAGCCCGAGCGAACAGCCATCCTTGGCCAGAACGCGGGCGACGGGGGTCAGGCGTTCGATGTGAAAGGCCATGTTGGTCTCTGAATCCCGGCTGTCGGACCACGATGGCACCCAGGTGGCGCAGCGCAGGGACCCAAGGCGCGCTGCCAATCCGCTGCAGGCCGCAAGCTCGGCCAGATCCACATCCCATTCGCTTTGCGGACCGTTCACCGGCAGGCTCCATTGCGCCCCTTTGGTCTTGCCAAAGGCTGCGCTGGCATCGGACAGCCGCAACGCCTCGCGCATGTCGAAATCCACCCCGGC
>JANMCI010000011.1:0-2609 GCA_031361245.1 Rhodobacterales bacterium | reverse complement strand
CAGGCAGGCTGCGGGCCGTGGTGATCTGATCCGCATGATAGCGCGCGCCCGTCATCTCGACGAGCCCGAGGTCGCGGTCGAGCCCAATCCTCTCGGCCATCGGACTGACCGAGGGCAACCCCCGCAAGCTGGCAAATTTCGAGTTGGTCGCCGAAGCCCCCGCCGTCAACCCCGGCTCCTGCGGATGCCCCACCACCAAAGCGCCCAGACTGCGGGCATAGACCAGCGCCCGCGCCAAGGCCTTGGTGTTTGTCGAGACATGAAACACATCGGTAAACGCCACCGCCCCGGCATCGAGCAGGAACCCGATCTCCGTCATCTCCTCGCCCAACCGCCCCTTGGTCAGCGCCGCCATGTGCCGGATGCGCACGACACTTTCCGCCGCCCGCCGCGTCACAAATTCCAGCGTCTCGGGCGTATCAATCGACGGCGAGGTATCCGGCCGCGCCACAATCGTCGTCACACCCCCCGCCGCCGCCGCCAACCCTGCCGAGCGAAATGACTCCCTGTGCCGCTCCCCGGGCTCGCCGATCTTGACCCCCCAATCGACGATGCCGGGAGCCAGACACATGCCGCCACAGTCGAAGGTGGTGGCGGATTTTGGAGCGGGCTGGTTGATGGCGGCGATGAGGCCGTTGTGGAGGGTGAGGGAGCCGGAGGAGGCGGTTCCGGCCTCGGGGTCGATGAGGCGGGCGTTTGTGAGGTGAAGGGTCATGATTTTCCAAAGATCCAGAGAATCAACCAACAAAGAAAGTTTCGACTGTTGTACCTCGACCGTTCATTTCCCAAAGTTTCAGACAATTTTGCGGTCGCGTCCCGAAGCTCCGATAGGATGGCGCTTGCTCTAGATGGATTGGTGAGCGGTGGGCGGCGTAAGGAAAGTTGTGCGTCCAAAATCTCATCGGTCGTCATATAGTGTCTGGCGATTTCGGTCGACAGGTCGCCACGCAATGAAAGTAGGCGGTCCGAATACTTCTCAAAAATTGACTTGAACGGAATCAGTTCGTTGGCAAAATCAAAAGTCACGCCGTTGCGATCGAGGTTCATTGCCTTCACCGCATCGCCCGTTTCTGGGTCATTCGAAGTATCAAAGCTGGTATGGCCATTACAAAGTATCCTATGTCTTTGCTGAACTTCAAAGAAAAACAAGTTTAGATAGGCCTTTGTCTCGGAACGATATTTTTCGTTTTCACGCCATCGCGTTATGGTTGTGATGGCAAAAGCCCCGGCTACGCCGATAAGCGCGCCGATTATCCCGGGAATAATCTTGTCAAAACTAATCATACCATAAACCCCACCCTCAGCTCCCCCACCACACCACCAGCCCGGTGATGACAAAGATCACCACCAGCGCCACCGTGGCGACCAAGCCGCCGATCCTTGCGTCGGACATCGGGCGCTTCATGTGGTCACCGTAGGGTGCGTGCTTGCACGCACCGCTCTTTCCGCGGTAGCGGTGCGTGAGATCACGCACCCTACCCCGGTTGCAAAGGCGCTCATACCATCACCCCCACCGCCGCCCGGCCGCGCTCGGCCCGCAAGTTCCGCGCCAGCAGGTCCATGCAGGCCATGCGGACGGCCACGCCCATCTCGACCTGCTCCTGAATGACCGACCGGTTGATGTCATCGGCAATTTCGCCGTCAATCTCGACCCCGCGGTTCATCGGGCCGGGATGCATCACGATGGCGTCGGGCTTGGCGTGAGCCAGCTTCTCGGCGTCAAGGCCATAGCGGTGGTAATACTCCCGTTCGGACGGGATGAAGCCGCCATCCATCCGCTCTTTCTGCAGGCGCAGCATCATGACCACATCCGCGCCATCAAGCCCGGCCTTCATGTCGTCATAAAGCTCGCAGCCGAAGCCTTCGACGCCGGGGGGCATCAGGGTTGGGGGGGCGATCAGACGCAGGTTGCATTCCATCTTGCCCAGCAGGATCAGGTTCGAACGGGCCACCCGCGAATGCGCGATGTCACCGCAAATCGCCACGGTCAGCCGCTGGATACGGCCCTTGGCCCGGCGGATCGTCAAAGCGTCCAGCAGGGCTTGCGTCGGATGCTCATGCCGCCCGTCGCCCGCGTTCAGGACCGCGCAATCCACTTTCTGAGCCAGCAGGTTCACCGCCCCCGAAGACGGATGCCGCACGACCAGCAGGTCCGGGTGCATCGCGTTCAGCGTCATCGCGGTGTCGATCAGGGTCTCGCCTTTCTTCACCGACGAATTGGCCACCGACATGTTCATCACGTCCGCCCCAAGCCGCTTGCCGGCGAGTTCAAAGCTGGACTGCGTGCGGGTGGAGTTTTCGAAGAACATGTTGATCTGGGTGAGGCCCGCGAGGACATCGGATTGCTTGACGGTGCGGCGGTTCAGATCGACGTAACGGTCGGCCAGATCAAGGACGGCGACGATTTCCTGCGGGGACAGTTGCTCGATCCCAAGCAGGTGGCGGGCGCGGAAGGTCATAGCGGCTCCTGTCGCTGTCTGATCGGCTTATAGGAAGCGATTGGGGTGCAGACAAGTCGGGTTGTCCCTGTGGGTCTGCGCGCCTAGTTTGGCGGCATGGGAATCGATGCGGATATTCTGGGGGCGGACGGCTGGCACGCGGCGCTGGCG
>JANMCI010000006.1:0-3335 GCA_031361245.1 Rhodobacterales bacterium | reverse complement strand
GGGTTCACGCCCCCCGCAGCCAGCCAGTAGCGCAGTTCGTAGTTATGGGTCGACACCGGAAAAACCATGCCAAGGTTGAAGGGCTTGCCCTCGGACGCATAGGCCTCCAGCACCGGCTTCAGGGCGGCGGCAGAGATCGGGTGCACGGGCTTGTCCGCATCCATCGCGACGGCGGGTTTCATCGCTTCCCACACTGCGTTCGACACGGTGATGGCGTTGCCGTTCAGGTCCATCGAAAAGGCGGTGACCAGATGGCCCTTGGTGCCATATCCGATGGTCGAGGCGATGGGCTGGCCCGCCAGCATGTGGGCACCGTCAATCTCGCCATCCAGCACGCGGTCCAGCAGCACCTTCCAGTTCGACTGCGCTTCCAGCGTCACTTCCAGTCCCTCCTCCGCGAAAAAGCCCTTCTCCTTGGCAATCGCCAACGGGGCCATGTCGGTGAGCTTGATGAAGCCAAGTGTCAGCTGATCCTTTTCCAGATCGGCGGTTTCGGCAAATGCCGGGGCGGCAAGGCAGGTCGTCAGCATCAGCAGTTGAGAGATCCGCATGGTGTGGTTCCTTTTGGCCCGCTTTGGGGGCAGAAATGAAAAAGCCGCGTGGGACCGCTGCCCGCATGTCGGGCATGGTTCCAAGCGGCGTTGCTTGCTTGTTCCCTCGTCATCGGGGGAGCGCGGCGGGACATCGTTGCCCCTTGCGTTGGGATCACACTGCAATTGCTGCACTGCAGCGTCAAGGGAGCGGGCCGGAGCGGCGCGACCGTGGCGACCGTGTGCACAAAATTTCAGCGCATCGGGTCAGAAGGGTCGAAAACCCGGGCATCAAAGAAACGGTTTGGAGGCAGAATCAGCCGACCCTGTGCTGACGGGGCCGCCGTGGGGACCGACAACGACCCCTCCAGCTTGTCCGAAGCGCCGGGCAAATCCGCGCCGGTTCCTTGCAGATGCAAACGGTAAAGGTCGCTGCGGAAGACCGAGCGGGCTGCGGAAACGCCCTGCACGGGGTCCAGCCCGTGACGCAACGCCAGCCGCGCGCCGATCCACGCCGCCTGACTGCGCCACGGAAAATTGGCGGCCCCGGCATGGAACTCGATCATTCCCTGAACCTGCCGCTCGGCACCGTCCGGAGAGATGACCAGCCGTCCGGTCAGGACCCGCTCGATCACTTCCGATCCAACGGCCAGCCTTCCCGGCGCCGAAAGCAGGTCCGCGGCCACGCTGTGATTGGACGCTTGTCCCAGCCACCGGGCCGCCCGCCAGATTGCGCGGATCAGCCGGCCCGCCCGGTCCGGTTCAGCCTCGGCCCACCCCGCCCGTGCCGCGAGAACCTTCTCCGGTGCCGCCGCCCAGATCGCCGAGCCCGGCAGGATCAACTCCCCGGCGCCCGTCTCCACCGCAACCGAACCGCGCGGCTCTCCGACGCAAAAGGCGTCGATCTCTCCCGCCGCCAAGGCCTCGGCCATGCGAGGAGGCGGGACGGTGCAGATCTCCAACCCGGTGGGCAACGGCAGCCCCAAGCTGCCAAGCCAGTAGTGAATCAATTCCCGGTGCATCGAAAAGGCAAAGGGCACGCCCACGCGCAAACCGGGTCCCGCGCCAAGCAGGGCCAGTCCAGCCGCCCGGGCGTCGGAAAGGTCGAACGCGAACCCGCCCGCCCGCATCCGCGCCGCAAGATCGCGCGAGACGCCAACGGTATTCCCGTTCAAATTCAACACCATCAGTGCCTCGAGCTGGGTTGCGGCGCCACCCAGACCCATGGCCGTCGCAATCGGCACCGGCGCCAGCATCTGGGCGGCCACCACCTGTCCGGAGGACAGCATGTCGCGCAGGCTGGACCAGCTTGGTGCCGGGACCAGCGTCAGGTCCAGCCCTTCTTCGCCCGCAAACCCCAATGCCTGTGCAACCAGCAGGGGGGCGGCATCAACCAAGGGCACAAAGCCAAGCGTCAGGCTCGTGGCATTCATTTCAGCAGATCCGTTGCCATGACCAGAGCCTGCGCCAGATCGACAAGCCGTTTGCCCTGATCCATCGCAGCCTTGCGCAGCAGTCCGTAAGCCTCCTCTTCGCCGATGCCGCGGTTGCGCATCAGAATGCCCTTGGCGCGGTCGATGACCTTACGTTCCTCCAGCGCCCGGCGGGTTTCGGTCAACTCGACCCGCATCTTCTGCATCATGTGGAACCGCGCGATGGCCGCGTCCAGAATGGGTTTCAGCCTTTCGGCGCGCAGCCCGTCAACCACATAGGCCGACATGCCGGCCTCGATGGCGGCCTTGGTTGTGGCGGCATCGGATTGATCGACGAACATGGCCACCGGGCGCTGCATCGGGGCGGTGGCGGTTGTCAGATCCTCCAGTACGTCGCGGGACGGATTGCCCGCATCGATCAGCACCAGATCCGGGTTGCGCTCGGCGATGCGCCGGGCAAGACCGGTCTCCTCGCCGATCACAAAGACATCGAATTCCCCCGCCTCGCGCAGCCCGTCCACGATCATCAGGGCGCGCTCGCGATCCCGTTCGACAACGACAATGGACAAGCTCTTGGACATTCCCTCTGTGCACCGGCTGGGCCTGACCACCGCAAGGGCAGAGTGGCCTGCCCTGCCTGACGTTCCCGACAAAAGCGGGCGAAGTGCCTGAAAAATGCGCACACGCGCCGTGTGATGCCGGATTCTTAGGCACGACGCGGGCGGAGGGATTGCGACCCTTCATTTGCGCCCGACGACTTGTCGGGCTACACCGTCGCAAAGAAGGGCACGGCCTTGCCCGGTGGCCGTCAACGGTCTGATGCGCAACACGCCGAACTGCCGGCTGGAGGAGATTCCTTTTGACCTTTCTGTCGTCTCCGCTCCTGCTGACCGCCGTTCTGATCTGCGCCTGTCTGTGGATCGCCGTCGAGGATTTCCGCCACAAGCGGATCCCGGATCTGGCAAGCCTGCCGTTGATCCTGATCGGCCTGACGCTTTCCGGCCGGGCCTCCGGCATACCGCTGGCTGACCGTCTGATCGGTGGCGGCGCGGGCTTTCTCGTCCTTTGGGCCATTGGCGAGGTGATGTTCCGCCTGCGCGGCGCCGAGGCGCTGGGGATCGGTGATGCCAAGCTTTTCGGGGCTGCCGGGGCTTGGCTCGGGTGGAGCGCCTTGCCCGCCGTCCTGCTCATTGCCTCCATTATGGGACTGGCTTTCGCGGCATCAAGGCCGGGTCCAGCGCAAAGGGAATTGGCGTTCGGGCCTTGGTTGGCCGCAGGATTTGTGCTGAATTGGCTGTGGCTTATCTGGCAAAGCTACCAGATCGCATGAGGGCCGCGATCAGTACAGTCCGTCGATTTCCACCGGCAAGGT
>JANMCI010000552.1:0-2923 GCA_031361245.1 Rhodobacterales bacterium | reverse complement strand
GCAAGCTCGCGCAGCCGGTGCTCCAGCGTCTTGAACTGATAGTCGAGGTTGGAAAAGGTGCCCGTCGGCGTGTTGATCTTGGCCGAGGCCAGAAAGCGCACCTCGGTCCCCTTCATGCCCGGTGCCGGACCGACCGGATGGACATGCACCACGCAATCGCCATTCTCGAACCGGGCGCGATACTCGGTGTCATTGCGCCAGACGGTCAGCTCCAGCCATTCCGACAGCGCGTTGACGACCGAAACGCCGACACCGTGCAACCCGCCAGAGACCTTGTAGGCATTGCCGCTGTCGTCGGTGTTGTTGAATTTTCCACCGGCGTGCAGCTGGGTCATGATGACCTCCGCCGCCGAAACACCCTCTTCCTGATGGATGTCCACCGGAATGCCGCGCCCGTTGTCGCGCACCGAAACCGAGCTGTCGGCGTGGATCTTTACGCTCACCGCCGTCGCATGACCGGCCAGCGCCTCGTCAATTCCGTTGTCCACGACCTCGTAAACCATGTGGTGCAAACCCGACCCGTCGTCGGTGTCGCCGATGTACATGCCGGGGCGTTTGCGAACCGCATCCAACCCCTTGAGAACCTTGATGGAATCCGCTCCGTAGCTTTCCGTCTTCTTGGGCTCTTCGGCCATGGGCACTGCACCTCTTGAATTGCTCGCGACTTATAGCGGTTCAAGGGGGGATTGTCACGAGCAAGGCACAAGATTTGGTGGTCTGTGCGAATTGCTTTTAGTCCCGTCCGGCGGCCCGGCAAAAAGCAATTCGCTTTAGAGCTTGTCTGGTTTACTCGGAAAGATCCTCATCGAAAAACGCGTTCGAGCCTTGGCGAGAGGCAGCGGTTTTCGATTCCGTCTAAACCTGACACGCCCTAGCTCAGGGCTATCGCAATCCCGACAAGAATCAGCAGTCCCCCCGAAATCCGGTTCAGGATCACCACCCGTCGGGGCGAGGATAGCAGGTCGCGGGCCCGGTCAAGAAACAGCGCCAGCCCCAGGTTTCCAACCAGTGGAACGGCGGCCGAAACAGCCAGTATGGCGGCCGTGTCCCAGCCGTTCAGCGTCGCCAGATCGAAAAAGCCCGGCAAGACGGTCATGTAAAACAGGATCGCCTTGGGATTGCCAAGGACCGCCGCGACCCCGGTCAGGAAACCCGCCAGACGGCCCGGACGGGTCAGGCGACTGTCCGCACTCAGCAGCACCCCGGACTTGCGGATCAGCAGAATGCCCATCACCCCAAAGGTCAGTGCCGCGGCCAGTTTCAGGACCATCAGGAAATCCGCATAGACCGAAACGATCCAGCTCAGCCCAAAGATCGCGATGGCCGGCCACATCAGATCGCCCAGCACCACCCCAACCGCCAGAGGCCAGGCCGAGGCAAACCCCCCCGACAGGGCTCGCGCCAGCAGCGCCACCCAGACCGGGCCGGGCACCGCCCAAAGTGCAGCCATCCCCGCCATATAGACCATCAGCTGCCACAGCGTCACGGTCATGTCAGAACACCGGCCCGCGCAGGTCCAGCACATCGCTCGCGGGCCAGAGATCCGACCGCAGCGGCAAGACCATCAGGTTGTCGTCACCGTCCGTCACGATGCGACCGGCCCGCCCGCCCTTCATCACGATATGCGCGATCCTGTTGGAAACCGTGCGGAACCCTGCCGCGTGGTAAACCCTGGCCTCGCCGAACAGCAAAAGAAAGCGCCCCGGGCTGCCCCTTGCCTCCTCAATCGCGGCCTGCAGCAAGGCGGCGGCGATGCCCTTGCCGCGATGGGCAGGATCGGTCGCCACCTCGGCAAGACCCGCAATCGTGACGCGCCGCATCCCCAGATCGACCGACCGCAGGATCAGCGCCATATGGCCGATGATCGCGCCCCCGTCGCGGACCAGCAGCCGCAAATGATGATGGTGGGTAAAAAAGCTCCGCCCGCCGAAATCGGTCGGAAAGGACCGCGCCAGCAGATCTGCAATCTGCGCATCATCCTGCGGTGAAAGCAGCCATTCAGCGACCCGTTCAATCTGCATGGCAGCCCCGCCACGTGCCCGTGATCATGGTTCAATCCGGCTTTGGCCGCTGTCGTCGGCAACGGTGAAATACTGGCCGCGCGCACCCAGACTGTCAAACAGCGCCGGTTCGGTCCCCGTCATCAGGGCCTGTGCCTCCAGCGCCACAATCTCATCGTACAGCGCCCTGCGGCGGTTTTCGTCGAGGTGGGCCGCAACTTCGTCCAGCAGCAGGATCGGCGCGGCCCCAAGCTCCTGCCGCAAGGCGCGCGCATTGGCGAGGATCAGGCTGATCAGCAGCGCCTTCTGCTCACCGGTCGAGCATTGGTCTGCCGGGATGCCCTTGGCTTCATAGACCACCGTCATGTCGATCCGGTGCGGCCCCAGCAGCGTCCGGCCCGCCGCCATGTCGCGGCGGCGGCTGTCCGCAAGCGCCCGCGCCAGATCGGGCGTATCCTCCTCGGGGTGGGTCAGGGCCAGCGCGGCGTTCGGAAAGGCCGTCTCGGCCCCCCTTTGCGCCGCACTCAGCCGCGACAGCGCAAGCGCCCGATTGGCCGCGATCTCGGCCCCGGCAGTGGCCATCTGGCCCTCCAGCGCCGAATACCAATGTGGATCGCTGACCTGTTCCTTCAACAGCCGGTTCCTGTCCCGCATCGCCTTTTCGTAGATCAGCACCGCATCCGCATGCGTCGGCACAAAGCTCAGCGTCATGCGGTCCAGAAACCGCCGCCGCCCCTCGGCCGCTTCGATCCACAGCCGGTCCATCGCCGGCACCAGCCACAGAACCCGCAACAGCCGCCCCAGCGCGGTTTGGGTTGCGGCCTTGCCATCGATCCTGACCCAGCGCGACAAGTCACCCTCGGCCCAGGTTTCAACCTCGTGCTTGCCATCCGGTGCCGTCAGGTCCGCCCGGATCTTCCACC
>JANMCI010000521.1:0-7551 GCA_031361245.1 Rhodobacterales bacterium | reverse complement strand
CCGAGATCCTGAAAAACGACCTGCGCGTCAACCTCGTGCGCACCTCGCATTACCCGCAAAGCAGCTATTTCCTCGACCGCTGCGACGAGCTTGGCCTGCTGGTGTTCGAGGAAATCCCCGGCTGGCAGCACATTGGCGGTGCGGCCTGGAAGCAGGAATCGGTCGAAAACGTCCGCCGCATGATCCGCCGCGACTGGAACCACCCCTCCATCGTGGTCTGGGGGGTGCGCATCAACGAAAGCCAGGACGATCGCGATTTCTACCTCCAGACCAATGCCGCGGCCCATGCCCTTGACACCACCCGCCCCACCGGCGGCGTGCGCTACATCACCGACTCTGAGCTGCTTGAAGACGTCTACACCATGAACGATTTCATCCTTGGCAACGAAGAGCAGGGCGGCAACCGCCCCCGCACGCCCTTGCGCTCTCAGCAAGAGGTGACCGGCCTCAAGCACAACGTGCCCTATCTGATCACCGAATTCGGCGGCCATATGTACCCGACCAAAAGCCACGATCAGGAACAGCGTCAGGCCGAACATGTCCTGCGCCACCTTGAGGTGATGAATGCCATGTATGGCGACCCCGCGATTTCCGGCTCCATCGGCTGGTGCGCCTTCGACTACAACACCCACAAGGATTTCGGCTCGGGCGACCGGCTTTGCCACCACGGTGTCATGGACATGTTCCGCGAACCCAAATTCGCGGCCTACGCCTATGCCAGCCAATCCGACCCCGCCGAAGGCGTCATCCTGAAGCCCGTCACGTTCTGGGCGCGGGGCGAGCGCAACATCGGCGGCGTGCTGCCCCTGATCATCCTGACCAATTGCGACGAGGTGGAACTGCGCTACGGCACCCAGAAGCCCAAGCGCGTCACACCCGACCGCGAGCGTTTTCCCCATCTGCCCTATGCCCCGGTCATCGTTGACCGCCGCCACTTTACCGACGACGAACTTGGCCTGTGGGGCATGACGTGGGAACATGGCGAGGTGACCGGCCTGATCGGCGGCAAACCCGCCGCCACCGCGCGCTTTGCCTCTGACCCGGTCGCGTCCGCCCTGCAGGTCGTGTCCGACGCGACCCGGATCGGCCGCCACGATGCCACACGTGTCATGGTGCGCGCGCTGGATCAGGTCGGCAACAAGCTGCCGTTTTTCTCGGAACCGGTCTCGTTCGCGGTAGCCGGGGCGGGCCGCCTGATCGGGCCGTCGCTGGTGCCGCTGCGCGCCGGATCGACCGGCTTCTGGGTTCAGGCGACTGGCGCGGGCACGATAGACGTCACCGTTTCAAGCGACCGGCTTGGCACCAAGACCCTGCAGTTGCAGGCAGAATGAGGGGGTTGAGATGAGTGGTTTGACACTGCGCAGCGTTCGAAAAGCCTACGGCGCCATCGAAGTGATCAAGGGCGTCGATCTCGACATCACGTCCGGCGAATTCGTCGTCTTTGTCGGCCCTTCCGGCTGCGGCAAGTCCACCCTTCTGCGGATGATCGCCGGGCTCGAGGGCATCACCTCCGGGGCCCTGTCCATTGGCGGCAAAGTGGTAAATCACGTTGAACCAGCCCAGCGCGGCATCGCGATGGTGTTTCAAACCTATGCCCTTTACCCCCATATGACCGTGCGCGAGAACATGGGCTTTGCCCTGCGCTTCGCCGGCAAGAACAAGGACGAGATCGCCGCTCAAGTTGCTGAAGCGGCACGGATTCTTGAGCTTGGCGCTCTTCTGGACCGCAAGCCCAGGGACCTGTCAGGCGGTCAGCGCCAGCGTGTCGCCATCGGTCGCGCCATTGTGCGCCATCCGCAGGTCTTTCTGTTCGACGAGCCCTTGTCCAACCTCGACGCCGAACTGCGCGTCCACATGCGGATCGAGATTGCCCGCCTGCACAAGGAGCTGGCCACCACCATCATCTATGTCACCCACGATCAGGTCGAGGCGATGACCCTTGCCGACAAGATCGTCGTGCTGAGGGAGGGGGTGGTCGAGCAGGTCGGCGCTCCGCTGACGCTTTATGATGACCCCGACAACCTTTTTGTCGCGGGTTTCATCGGCAGCCCCAAGATGAACTTCCTCAAGGGCCGGGTAAAGGCGGGCCGCGTCGTGCTGCCGGAATTCGGCGATCAGTCGGTGCCGCTGCCCAAACTGACCCTGCCCCCCGAAGAAGGCGCCGAGGTGACCATCGGTATCCGCCCCGAAACCTTCAAGCGCGGTGGCGAGGCCGTTCTGGACCTCAAGGTCGAGATTGTCGAGCATCTCGGCGATGAAACCTACGCCTATGCCCGGCAGGCCGGTGGTCAGGTCATCACCATTGCCGTGGCCGAAGGACGCGGGCTGCGCCCCGGTCAGACCATCGGGGCCATGTTCGACCCCTCCCGGATGCTTTTGTTCAGCCGGTCGGGCAAGCGCATCCGGTAGCCCGTCCGCCGGTTCAAAGCCTTGCGAATGGCTCGCAACATGGTTGCGTCCCGGTTAATGGAAACAGGTAAGTGTATGATATAAAAAGGTAAAACGAGATGACGTCAAAAGCGACATCACTGCGGTTTCGCGCTCCGACGCTGCTTTGGCCCCCCCGATCGCCCGAAACTTCTGTTGGGAAAAAAGTGTCAAACGCCGTCTTTGCCTAAATCTCGACACAATTTTGGCTCAATTGGAAGACTGAGGCAAACCCGGGCATAGATCCGGGCCGATCGAATAGGCAGAGAAGTTGGCGACACTTACCGGCGGCAGCGGGAATGATACCCTTACGGGTACCAAGAATGCGGACACAATCCTCGGCAATGCCGGCAACGATCTGCTTTATGGGGCAGACGGCAGTGACAGCATTCTGGGCGGCGATGGCAATGACACCCTGAACGGCGGCACCGGGTCCGACCGCCTCGAAGGCGGGACTGGCACCGACACCGCCGACTATTCGACCTCGGGTTCGGCCGTGTCGGTCAGCCTCGCCACAGGCCTCGGCACCGCCGGCGACGCCAACGGCGACACCTTGGTTGGCATCGAAAACCTTCTCGGCTCGGTCAACAATGACACCTTGATCGGCGATGCCGCAGACAACGCGATCTATGGCGGTCTGGGCAACGATTCCCTTGTCGGCGGCGCGGGGGCGGACCTTCTTGACGGCGGTCTCGGGACCGGCGACAGCATAGACTATACCGCCTCGGCGGCTGCGGTGACCGTCAACCTGACCACCGGCACCGGCACAGGCGGCGATGCGGCGGGAGACACCCTGTCCGGCATCGAGATGGTCGCCGGCTCGGCGCTCGGCGACAGTCTGACCGGCGACACTCTTGCCAACACCCTCTCGGGCGGCGCGGGCAACGACACGCTGATCGGCGGCGGTGGGGCCGACAGTCTGATCGGCGGCACCGGCACCGACACCGCCAGCTACGCGGCCTCTTCTGCCGCGGTTTCCGTCAACCTGACGACCGGCACCGGCTCTGGCGGGGACGCTGCGGGCGACAGTCTGTCGGGCATCGAAGACCTGACAGGTTCAGCCTATGCCGACAGCCTTACCGGTGATGGCAACGTCAACGTTCTGACCGGTGGTGCGGGCAATGACCTGCTCAGCGGCGCGGCAGACAACGATTTCCTCTACGGCGGCGCCGACGCCGATACGCTGATCGGTGGAACCGGCAACGATATTCTTGACGGTGGCTTGGGGATCGACACCGCTGACTACACGGCTTCTTCGGCGGGTGTGACGGTCAGCCTTACCTCCGGGACGGGCAGCGGCGGCGATGCGACAGGGGACCTCCTCTCCGGGATCGAAGCGCTGATCGGCTCCACACTGAATGACAGTCTGACTGGCGATTCCGGGGCGAACTCGCTCTATGGCGGCACGGGCAACGATACGCTGGTCGGATTGGGCGGTGCGGACCTTTTGTCCGGCGGCACCGGCACCGATATGGCCGATTATTCGGCTTCGGACGCAGGCATTTCCGTCAACCTCACCACCGGACTTGGCTCAGGCGGCGCTGCGACGGGCGATACGCTGTCAGGGGTCGAGAACCTGACGGGTACGACTTTTACCGACACGCTGACCGGTGATGCCAACGCCAACACCTTCTATGGTGCGGCCGGCAACGACGCGCTTTTTGGCGCCGGGGGAACGGACAGCCTCTATGGCGGCGACGGGAATGACACGCTGTCCGGCGGCAGCGGGTCGGACCGGCTTGAAGGCGGGGCGGGCACCGACACGGCCGACTACGCCGCTTCTACCGGCGGGGTAAACGTCAACCTTGCCAGTGGCACGAACACAGGCAGTGACGCCGCTGGCGACACGTTGGTCGCGATCGAAAACGTGATCGGCTCCATCTACGCCGACACCCTGACCGGCAGCACCGGCGACAATTACATTTGGGGCGGTGCCGGGGCCGACCAGATCTTTGCTGGCAACGGAGATGACACGCTGGCCGGCGGTGCCGGGGTGGACACGCTCTATGGCGGCCAGGGCATGGACTATCTGGACTACTCAGCATCCGGCTCTGCGGTGTCTGTCAATCTCGGAACCTGGACCGCCCTTTACGGCGATGCTCAAGGCGACGTGTTGGCAGGTGTCGACGGCATCATTGGCACGAACCTCGATGACACGCTGATCGGCTTCAACGACCAAGGCCTGTCTGGCGACGTTTACACCAACATCTTCTATGGCGGACTTGGCAACGACTACATCGATGGTGCCGCCTCCAACGACATTCTGTACGGCGGGTCCGACAACGATACCGTTCTGGGCGGGTCCGGCGATGACAAGACCTATGGCGGCGACGGCAACGACAGCGTTCTAGGCGGCGACGGCAACGACGTTGTCGATGGCGGGGCCGGCAACGACACCATGACGGGCGACGCCGGTCTCGACAGCATGTTTGGCGGTGACGGCAACGACACCATGGACGGCGGAGCCGATGCCGACAGTCTGGACGGCGGAACTGGCAGCGACAGCCTGTTGGGCGGGCTCGGCAATGACACCGTATTGGGCGACAGCGGCAACGACACGCTTCTGGGTGGCGACGGCAACGACAGCCTCGACGGCGGCGCGGACAATGACAGTCTGGACGGGGGCACGGGCAACGACAGCCTGATCGGGGGCCTGGGCAACGACACCGTGCTGGGCGGGACGGGCAATGACAGCCTGTTCGGAGGCGACGGCAACGACAGCATGGACGGCGGAGCGGATGCCGACAGTCTGGACGGCGGCAGTGGCAACGACAGCCTGTTGGGCGGGGCTGGCAATGACACCGTTCTGGGCGGCCTCGGCAACGACAGCCTTTATGGCGGAGACGGCAACGACTCCCTCGCGGGCGGCGATGGTGCCGATCTGTTGGACGGCGGCGCGGGCAATGATGTGCTCAGCGGGGACGTCGGCAGCGACACGATTGATGGCGGGCTTGGCAACGATGTCCTGTACGGCGGAGCGGGGACCGACTCTATTCTGGGCGGGGCCGGCAGTGACAGCCTCTATGGCGGCACCGGCGACGACGTTGTCGACGGTGGAGCGGGGGCGGACTATCTGACCGGCGGCGACGGGTCGGACACCTTCCGGGGCGGCATCGGCGACACGATCGACGGCAACGAGGACGGCGCGGAAACCGATACGCTGGATCTGACGGGCAGCTGGCCCTTCCGCGTGGTCCGCGACACGATCAACCCGGAAAATGGCTACGTCAACTTTCTGGACACCTATGGCAACGTCATCGGAACGATGTCGTTCACCAATATCGAGACCATCGTCTCGTGCTTTACCCCCGGCACCGGGATTGCCACACCCACCGGAGTGAGGGCGATCGAGACGCTGCAAAAGGGCGATCTGGTGATCACCCGGGATCATGGACCGCAGCCCATCCGCTGGATCGGCCAGCGCACCCTTGGCGGCAGCGAACTGGCGTGCGATCCGGCGTTGCAGCCCATTTTGATCCCTCAAGGCGCGCTTGGACTGAGCTTGCCCGAGCGGGACATGATCGTCTCGCGGCAGCACCGGATGCTGGTCAGCGGTCCGCGGGCGGAACTTCTGTTCGGATCGGACGAGGTGCTGGTCCGCGCCTTGCATCTGACCTGCCTGCCGGGGGTCCGGGCGATGACGGTGCCCGAGGTCACCTATCTGCACATGATGTTCGACCGCCACGAGGTCGTGCTGGCTGACGGGGCCTGGAGTGAAAGCTTTCAGCCGGGCGAGCGCAGCCTTGGGGGCCTGGGCCAGGACGAGCGGGACGAGTTGTTCAAGATCTTCCCCGAGCTGGAGGGATGCGAGATCCCCGAACAGTTCGATGCGGCCCGTGTCACGCTGAAGGCGTTTGAGGCAAAGGTCCTGCTTGCGGCCTGAAAATGTCCTGATGTCGCACGAATGTCGCCTTTGACGACATCGTGTTTTTCACCTTAAAAACAAGTAGTTACTGGTTTCCATTAACCTCATCTTAACTGTTTTGGCAGGCGACGCGGCCCGGTTCGGACGCTAGAAACGGGCGTCCGGCAGGTTGCAGAACGGGTCAACCGGGCTGGCCCGGTTCCATTTGGCGCGCCCCATCAGGCACTCCACCACGGCCCTTTGCATCGACGGCATCGTCGCATAGGCGTTGACATAGGCGGGCGCACGCGGCGCATCATAAAGGTAGTAGGGATAACCAAACGAGACCATCAGGGTCGGAATCTCATGCCAGAAGCGCGCCATGGCGGTGCCGATATGCCCGGTGATCGCGAGCCAGTCCAGAAAGATCCGGCCGCGGGTCAGCAGGGTTTCCTCGCCAAAGAGATAGAGCATCAGATCGAAGTCCTGCGGATTTGGCGTCATCCCCGGCTGGTGCATCGTGACCTCAAACCCTTCGCCGCGCAGCAGGTCGGGCAGATCGAAGGGCAGCGGGTGCGGGACGAACGGCATGACCACGCCGGTGGACAGCACCAACACCCGGCGATGCCGGTCAGGCGACAGCGGCAACAGGCCGTTGACATCCTTGACCAGCGTCGGTGCCCGTGCCGTCACACCTTGGGCAATGGCCTTGTTGGCGGGCGTCGCGAGGGACGCACGGTCAACCCTGGCCGCGCCACGATGCAGACCCGCCCACGCCTTGAGGCCCAGAACCCGCGTCAACGCTTCGTCCAGGCGGGCCGCACTGATGCGGCCATCGGCCACGGCAGCGGTGATCAGGGCGACATCGGCATCGCTGGAAAACAGGATGATGTCGCAGCCGTTCTCGATCACCTCGGGAAGCATCTGGTCACGCGGTGCCCAGGAGCCGAAACCGCCCATGGGCGTCGCATCCGACACAATCAGCCCGTTGAAGCCAAGCGCGCCGCGCAGAAGGTCGATGTTGAGGGCGCGGCTGACCGAGGCGGGGCGGTAAGCCTCGATCCCGGCATCGGGATCACGGGCCAGAATGTAGGACGGCAAGGCGATATGGGCCGACATGACCGACATGACGCCCTGTCCGATGGCGGCGCGGTAAAGACGGCCGAAGCTTTCCTCCCACGCGTCCATAGGCAGGGGGTTGATCGTGGTCACAAGGTGCTGGTCGCGGTCGTCAAAGCCTTCGCCCGGCCAATGCTTGACGGTGGCGGCGACGCCTGCGG
>JANMCI010000470.1:0-5743 GCA_031361245.1 Rhodobacterales bacterium | reverse complement strand
ATGATCGAGACGATCAACAAACTGGTCCGCACCGGCCGCCAGATGCTGCACGAAATCGGCCGTGAACCCACGCCCGAGGAATTGGCCGAAAAGCTGCAGATGCCCTTGGAAAAGGTCCGCAAGGTGATGAAGATCGCCAAGGAACCGATTTCGCTGGAAACGCCCATCGGAGACGTGGAAGACAGCCTGCTTGGCGACTTCTTCGATGACAAGAACGCCTTCCTGCCCTTGGACAGCGCCATTCAGTAGAACCTCAAGGAAACCACGACGCGGGTTCTGGCCAGCCTCACCCCCCGCGAAGAACGCGTCCTGCGCATGCGCTTTGGCATCGGCATGAACACCGACCATACGCTGGAAGAGGTCGGGCAGCAGTTCTCTGTCACCCGCGAACGCATCCGGCAGATCGAGGCCAAGGCGCTCAGGAAGTTGAAGCATCCGTCGAGGAGCAGGAAGTTGCGGAGTTTCTTGGATCAGTGAAAACAGGCGCCCTCAGCGGCGCCTTTTGCTTTGGGAAAAGCCGATGGGTTCGGATCATGGGACAACATGAGTGTTGAAGCAATTTCTCGGTCGAAAAGCTGCGCGACTTCGTCTTGAGGAAGGAAGTAATGTTTGAAAGTCCGGACAAGTCCGCAGTTACAGCCAAGGAATCTGACTTGATCCGACATTTTTGCAGCAATGACCCAGCGATCGGCTACAATCGCACGCATCGAAAACGTCGTCTGACAGGGCAGCCTGGCTCAAGCGCCCATCGACCGAATGGTGCGTGAGATCACGCACCCTACCCGCTAGCCACCAGCCGGAGTCCATCTGAATGTCCCTCCTCTCCCGCCTCTTCGGCAAATCCGCCCCCAAGGCTCCCGAGCCGGTCCTGCACAAGGACTTCCGCATCTTCCCGGATCCGATCCGTGAAGGCAGCACATTCCGCATCGCCGCCCGGATCGAGAAGGATTTCGGCGCGGACACCAAGGTTCATCACCTGATCCGCGCCGACACCCGCAACGCCCTGGACGAGGCGACCGAGGCTACGGTGGCCAAGGCCAAGCAGGCCATCGACCAGTTGGGTGACGCCCTCTTTACCTGACCCCCAGAATCACCCCTGGCCCCGTGCTTTTCGTGCTATCCTTGCCCCAGTATCCAGCACGGGGAGAGGGTGACATGACCGTCATGAACGTGGTGCATATGCGAGTGAAGCCGGGCAAGGAGGCGGATTTTCTCCGTCTTCACAAGGAGTTCGACGCCAAGGCCATGAAGGGCAGCCGGAATTTCTGGGTGGTCAAATCGGGCGAGCGCAGCTACATCGTCGTTGGTGAATGGGACAGCGCCGAGGCGTTGGCCGCTGCCCGTCCCGCGATGATCGCCAATCTCGACCGCTTGCGCCCGCTCCTTGAAGACATGGGCGGCGGGCGTGGCGTGACCGAGGCGTGGTCCGGGGACGTCGTGGTCCGTCAGTAGCGCGGATTGCAAAAGCTGGCCGTGCAAACGCGGTGGCAACGGCGTTGCCCCGGCCGTGGTGTTGCGCCCGGACTGTCCGGCACCGGCGGTCAAAACCCTGCCCTGAGTCCGCGCCGCCACACCCTGACCCCTATATCTAGCGTCACCACATTCCCCCTAGCCCTTCCCTGTGGATAACCCCTATACTTGCTACAGTTAGTGGGGTGTGACCCCGATACAGGCCAGGAAAAGGGACAAACCCATGCGCTGCCCATTCTGCGGGAATATCGACACTCAGGTTAAGGATTCCCGCCCGGCCGAGGATCACGTCTCGATCCGCAGGCGGCGCTTTTGTCCGGCTTGCGGTGGCCGCTTCACCACCTATGAACGGGTGCAGTTGCGTGATCTGGTGGTGATCAAATCCTCGGGCAAGCGCGAGGATTTCGACCGCTCGAAACTGGAACGCTCGATCCGCATCGCGATGCAAAAGCGCCCGATCGAGCCTGAGCGGATTGACCAGATGATCAGCGGCATCGTGCGGCGGCTGGAAAGCCTGGGCGATACCGACATCCCGTCCAAGACCATCGGCGAGATTGTCATGGAAAGCCTCGCCCGGATCGACACCGTGGGCTATGTCCGGTTTGCCAGCGTTTACAAGAACTTCCAGGCAGCCGACGACTTTGACCGCTTTGTGAGCGAACTGCGTCCGGGTCAGACCGAAGAGTAGGGTGGGGTTCCCCCCCCCTTTTTCTTACCAATGCCCGGTGTTGCCCATGCTGGCCCACGGCTCGGCGGGCGGCAGGGACCCGTCGGCCTGCAGGATCTCGATCGAGACATTGTCGGGGCTGCGCACAAAGGCCATGTGGCCGTCGCGCGGCGGGCGGTTGATCACCACCCCGGCCTTTTGCAGCGCGGCACAGGTGTCATAGATGTTGTCGACCGCATAGGCGAGGTGGCCGAAATGGCGGCTGTCGCTTGGCAATCCGCTGTCGCCATCCCAGTTGAAGGTCAGCTCGACCGGGCAGTCCGGCTGACCGGGCGGGGCCATGAACACCAGCGTGAAACGGCCCTTTTCGTTGACACTCCGCTTGGTCTCTTCCAACCCGAGCAGCTTGTAGAACGCGATGCTCTTGTCCAGGTCCAGAACCCTGACCATGGTGTGCAGATAACGCAGGCTCATCGGTTTTTCCTCGTTCCTCCGGGCGGCAGCCGGCCGGTGCCCGGTCAGGATAGCGCGTCAGAAATCCTTCGCCAGCCCCAAATACAGCGAGGTCGCGTCGGTCTGGTATTTGCTGATGTTGGACCACGTCATCTGTCGCTGCAGCGTCACCGTGGGGGTCAGTCCGGCCAGCGTGATGTCGCCAAGGTTCAGACCGGCCCGCAGCCACAGGCCCTGATCCGTGCGCCCTTTGGTGACATTGACCGCGCCCAGACTGTATTCCTCATGCTTGCGCCACGACACCCCCATGCCCAGAACGGCGCTGACTTTGCCAAGATGCACTCCGGGGTCGAGCGATAGGCTGGCATCAAGACTGTCATAGGTGGTGTTGATCCAGTCGCTGCGCAGCACGGTCGCCCCCACACCAAAGGCCAGTTGTCCCGGCCCCCAGGGCAGCGACAGGTTGCGCCGCCCCTCCAGATGCAGGCTTGCGCCGTTGACGTTGCCGCTGGGGGCGTCCTGCCATTGCCGTTCCAGCACAGCGACCAAGGTCAGATCGCCCTTGGGATTGGCCGGGGTCAAGGGAAAGTCGACCTCGGCACGCAGCGAGGGTGAATAGGGCATGCCGCCAAACCAGCTTTGCGAGGCTTCCAGCGTAAATCGCAGGGGCGCGCGGCCCTCCAGCCCCGGGCCGCTCAAGATCCGCTCGTGCGTCCAGCTTGCCGAGGCCCGCCACAAATCCAGATCGCGTGCGTCAAGGCCAGGGTTGGCGGCGGCCTCATCCGGGCTGAGCCGATGCAGGGTTGTCGAGAGCCCGAAGCCCAGCGCATTGCGCGTTCTGCCAGAGGGGGCGACGCCAAGGTTGTAGTTCGCCTCGATGCTGCCCACGGTCAGGATCCCGGCTTTGGCCACGGACCAGCCGCCGAAACTGCCGCCGGGGATGAGCTGATCGTCGATGATCATCAGCCCGTTCGCAGCACCATTGTTCAGGTTGTTGGTCGGACTGACCGTCAGATTGGTGGCGAAAGTCAGCGGGATGCCGGCCCGCAACTGGCGCAGATCGTCCCCGCGCTGTGACCTCATCGCGTCAGAGGGTGCGATGCCCACCGCCCGTTCCAGCCAAAAGGCCGCCCGTCGCTTCTGCCCGGCCGTCAACGCGGAATGCGAGGTCTGCAGCGCGATCTCATAGCGCAGCGCCTCGGGCCGTCCGGCCTCGTTCGCGGCAATCCACGCTTGCCTGCCCAGCGAAAAGGCCTCACCGGGGTGACCCATGGCCTCGTTGCTGGCCGACAGCAACAACAGCGCCTCAACGTCCTTGGGGTCTTTTTCGACTATCGCGCTGGTGATCGAAAAGGCCAGAACGACGTCACCCGAAAGAAAGGCCTGCCGTGCCAGTTCGATGGCCTGATCCCGTGTCAGGGACACGGTCTGCGCCGACGCCGCCCCTGTCAGCAGCACGAGGCTGCAGATCAGGGCGGCAAGACGGGCGACAATCCGGTGCGCTGACAATCCCGAAGGGCGCGCGCTCAGCGCGGCACGCACAGCGGCGATGATCCGGCCATGTCGCAACGCGGCAGGTTGAAGACGCCGTGTTCCCAGATCCCCGAATTTCCGTCAATCGGGTGCACCCACAACACGCCGGCCACGTCGGTGGCCCCTCTGCCGCCAAAGGCTCCGGCGTAATTGCCCTGAATGCTATCCGGCGCGCCGAAGTATTCGACATTCCCAAGGAAGGTGCCGTTGTCGGCGATTGCCGTCTCGCGCAGGACCAGCGCCTGCAGGGTCGTGGTGTCGATGACTTCGTCAGTCGTCGTGGGATCGCCGTCATTGATGACCATCGAGGTGACCTGATTGCCGGCCTGATCGAACAGCTGCCGCTCCGTGATGCCACCTTCCACCGCGCTGTGCGCAAAGTCGCCATTGACCTGGATGGTCCCCTTGACGATCCACGGCTCGGCCGGGCGCAATTCCGGCGGCCGCGGGTCCGACCCGTCGGCATACTCTCCCGGCGCGAAGGTCCCGACATAGCTGCCCGCATAAGAGAACAGCCCCGATTCCGGCGCATCCGCCGTGGCGGGTCGGGTGAAAGCGGTCAGCTGGACAAATTGCCCGCCGGCGTTGTGCTCGTTGAACTGGCCACCGTCGCTGCCCGTTACCGCCACAAGATTGCCGCGCTCGTTCGTCGCGACATAGGCCAGATAGGACCGTGTCAGCGCGGTGTCCTGATAGATATAGGCCCGATAGCCCGCATTGCCGTTGGTGCTGGGCACATCCATGCCGGCGGCCCGCGTAAAGGTCGCCAGCTTGCCCGAGCTTGACACGCCCTGCATGTCGATCTTCAGCACGTTGCCATTGTAGGAGAACGCGTTCATGTCGCGCGCAACCTCCTTGGGCGTGATGCCGACCGTGGTCCCGCCGCCGGTGCCGCCCCCCGTGCCGCCGCCGCCGCCGCCGCTGTCCAGAGGATTGCCGCCACAGGCCGCCAAAAGCAGACAGGCCACCAAGCCGGTTCTAATTGCTGACATAATACCTCACATGTTTCTTGAACGTTTGACGCAAACTGTGCCGGAATTGCGGCAAAAGGTCAAAAACCATCCCCGCGCCGCGCATTTTCATCACGCCTATGATGCAGCCCCGCACCACCGTTCATATGGTGGTTCCTTGGACCCATTCCGCAATCTATAGTGGCACGCGACTCATCCCGCCGCGAAAGGTCCGTTCCATGCCCCTCACCCCTGACCAGCTTGCCGAAATCGAGGCCGCCCGCGCCACCCCGCGCCTGACCCTGCGCGCGGTGTCCGAGGGGATGGAGGCGCATCTTTACCGCGCCCATCCCGTCCTTGACCACGGCTTCATCCGCGTCGTCGACTACATGGGCGACGACAGCGCAATCGTGCAGGCCGCCCGCGTGTCCTATGGCGCCGGCACCAAGCACGTCCAGAACGACGAGGGGCTGATCCGCTATCTGATGCGCCACTGGCACTCTACCCCGTTCGAGATGTGCGAGATCAAGCTGCACGTCAAACTGCCGGTCTTCGTCGCCCGTCAGTGGATCCGCCACCGCACCGCCAACGTCAACGAATACTCTGCCCGCTATTCGATCCTTGACCGCGAGTTCTATATCCCGTCGCCCGAGAACCTCGCCGCCCAGTC
>JANMCI010000312.1:0-4854 GCA_031361245.1 Rhodobacterales bacterium | reverse complement strand
TGTCGCGCGACGCGCACCATGGTCGTCGCGCGACAAACCGGCCCGTTCCGCCAGTGGGCCTCGGCTTGCTGCCCGCTACGCCCGGGTCGAGATTTATACGGAATTCCCGCACCGGCGAAACGATGTTCTTCAGATCGACCCATCCAAGATCGGTCGCCGCGAAGGGCAATTTGCCCTGAACCTCATTGAAGACCTTCTCGGAAATGCAAATGCCGCCTGCCTCGGCGATATCTTCCCGACAGGCGGCAATATTCACACCGGCGCCGAACACATCTGGTTCTTCGTCGACCAGATCGGCAAGGTTGACGCCAAACCGAACCACGTTGCCTTGAATTCGTCATCGTGTCTCACCGCCGCGTTTGGCATCCCGTCGCGCCGCAACGGGCAGCCCAGCAACACCCGAAACCGACGGAGATAAAACGAAACCTGTCCCTGCGGGTGCCGTTGAGCTTCAGTCTGGGGTGGGTCGTTCCGAACCAATTGAAAGACCCAGCCCATCCCGGCAGTTAACACAAAAGCTCACGGAACTGCCGGGAAACCGCATTCAATGTGCCGGTGCCATTCCCGACCACTTGCTGCGCGGCTGGATCGCGGAGGCTGCGGATATGGTGGCTTCCGGTGCCGCGGGCGGGAAGGCCACCTCCGCTGCCACAACCTGTTCGGGCGCGGTGGCCGCAACCACCTCCAGCAGCCGGATCGGGGCCGGGATCAGATGCCCGGGAAGGTTTTGCGCCCGGCTAAGCACGACACCGATATCGTCCAGCAAATGCGGCGAGTTCTGCCAGCGTTCGATCAGCGCGTTTTCGTAGCGCCGCTTTTCGATCATCGCCCGCAGCGCGCGGGGCAGGACGCGCAGGTGAAGCGGCAGCGCCGCCTTGGCGATGCTGGCCTGTAGGGCGCGCGTCTCTTCGTGCATCCGCTGATCCTCGTTCAGGCAGGCATGGCCCGCTGATCTGCCGGACATCAGATCGACCATCACTTCTGCAAAGAAAAAGGTCAGCATTGCGATTCTCCCCACTTTTTGTGTTCAACCCGGGCCCATGCCCTGTTGTCTCGCTCAGCATCACCCATTCGCGACGGGCGCGCTGTTTCCCAGGGAACGCGTTGCAGCTTGTTCGATTGGGGCAGGGGGGATAGCGTCGAGCCTTGAAGTGGCGCGAGTCCTATCCGAACGGAGGATCGGGAATGACCTCATCGGGGCTCGACAGGGCGCGGCGTGCCGACATTGAGGCGGCGCTGCGCGGCTCAACGGTTTTTCGGCACTTGATGCAGCAGCGGTTTCCGCCCTTGCAGAGGCCGGAATCCGCAAGGCCTGGCCCGTCGGCGCGGTCTTGTTCCAGCGCAGCGATCCGGGGAATTTCCTTTTGGTGGTCAGCAGCCGGCGGGTGCGGTTGTCGTTTTCGACGCCGCAGGGCAAGGGACTGGTGCTGGGCCATGTTGGCCCGCGCGAGGTTCTGGGCGAATTCGCAGTGATCGACGGCCAGCCGCGGTCAGCGGATGCCACGGCGCCGGAGCCGACTTCGGGTGTCGTGCCTCATCGCGAGCGTTTTCTGCACGTGGTTTGGTCGCGGGCAGAACTGGGTCTGGCCTTGGCGCGGCACCTTAGTCTTTTGCTGCGCGACACCAACTATCAGATGTAATCCATAGCACTTTACGATCTGCAGGCCCGTGTTGCGCGGTTCCTGCTGCTTACGTTGCGGCGTGAATATGGTGCGGCTGTTCCGGCGGAAGCGCCGTTGACGCTTTGGTTGAATCAATCCGAACTGGCCGCTGTCCTTGGCGCAAGCCGGCCCAAGAACAATCAGGTTCCGCAGGAGATGCTTGCAGAGGGTTTGTTGCGGCGCGATGGGGCACAGCTGATCTGCAATCGCGCACGGCTTGAAGGTTTCGCCGGACTTGATGCCTTGGACGAGCCGTCCTGATTTTTTGGCCGTTTGGGCTGCTCTGCCTTGCTCATGCGCCGGTTTGATCCAGTCTGGTCAAGGGGCACCCAGCCCGAATGGAAGGCGGGCTGGCGTCCTACATCAGACCCAGTTGCTTGTAAAAGCCCAAGGCATCGTAATAGTCGCTTTGGCTTTGGATCATTCCATCGCCGATCTTGAATACCGATGCACCAGTAAAGCTGAAAGTCTTTCCGGTGCCCTTGGTGCCATCCGCCCAATTGCCGGAGTTGGTCCCAGAAAATTTCCATTCGAAAGCAAGTTTGTCCCCTTGCACAATCGGCGTTCCGACCATTGCCCAGATCGCATCCGGGACTGCGGTGAGGAAATTGTCGATAACGCCGGTCTTGGCCGCCTCGCGTCCGGTGACCGGCGATCCGACGGATGCGTCATAATAGACGACATTGTCGGCAAAGTGGCTTGCTGCTTCGGCGCTGTTGTGGGCGTTCCAGGCCGCCAGATATGCGTCCAGAACGTCAACTGGGGCATTGCCCGCGTTGGCCATAACAGGAAGGGCAGCACCGGCAAATGTGGAGATCCCGAAACCGACAAGAAGTGATCTGCGATTCATTTTGGGCCCTTGGGTGACTGTTTCACAAAGCGAATATTTTGCTATAAGTTTTTAGCTGAGTCCATGCGAAAAATACCGGCGAGAGGATCCAAGGCACAAAACTTGACCCTTCCTGCCACATCCGGCGTTCTTCCGCGGGCCTCCGTCGTCTTGTTGCGCGATCTTGCGATTCGGAGCTGTTCCTTGGGGAACAGAAACGTGAAAATCGAGTTGTTTTGAATTCACGGTTCTATTTTTTGGGTGCGAGCGCGGCGCAGGCCGGGAATGTCGAAATGGTGGCGGGGTGTTGTCAGAGTAAACGTGCAGAGCGGGGCAGGGCGACCGGCTGGAGTCGTGGCATGCCCGAACGCTCCCCTTTCCGCTGCTTCAACATCAGCCCCGAGATCATCCGCTTGGCGGTGATGCTCTACATCCGCTACCCGCTTTCGCTGAGAAATGTCGCAGACCTCCTCCACGAACGCGGCATCGAGACCAGCCACGAGACCGTCCGGTTCTTGGGGAACACTTTCGGGCCGATGCAGTGACCGGATTGAAAAAACTGCCTGAAAAATTGGTATCGTTTTAAATCAATAGCTTACGCCCCAGAGACGGTTCGACGCCAGTCGCGTTTCCTCCGCCAATAAATCCACGCAGATATTTGATATTGAATGGTTATCTGGGGTTCTCGGAGATCGCTCCCCCCGAAAATCGCCCGTTTCAGCTTGAGTGCCCCCGCAAACCGCCTCCTTCATATGGGCCGGAAACCTATAGGGGGGCAATCGAAATGACGGCCCTTTGTGTTTCGGGCCGGGCCGAGCCTTTCGATATCGCTGACCAAAGGCAGGAAGGCCGGTGGGGGTTTCCAAATGGTTTGGTCCGTACCGCAGCAGGGTTTGCATCGGGCCCCCCAGCATGAGCTTTCAGGGTTGTAATCCCCCATCCGCGCCATCACTTCGTTAATCTGAGCCGCCATAACAGCCGCCGAAGCAGCGGTCGGCGAACGGGGCTGACAGCCCGGTCGGTGACGGGAATTTCCCGACACCCTCACCCGACGAAAAGGCAACACCGGCTGCGGAACATCCCGCAGCCGGATTGCTTTTGACGCGGATTTGGCCTACCGAAATCCCGTTAACCTTCTGGGATTGCGATGAAAAACAAGTCCATCGGCCCTCGCGCCCTGCTGCGACTGGCGCTTTGCGGATTGCTCGCGGCCGTGACGCTTCCCACGGCCTCGCGGGCCGAAACCCCCGTTGCGCTCGATTTCGGCATCACGCCCAGCCATGGCGGCATTTGGGCCGAGACATTTTCCACCATGGACGACGATGCCGCCGGCATCCTGCGCTTCCCGCTCGACCATCCAAAAGCGGTGTCGACCGCGCTGCTTGGCGTCGGACTTCTCGTGCTGGTCGACCGCCCCGTCACTCAATTCTACCAGCAGCACATCGAAAGGGCCTTCGACGGCTTTTCGCTGCCGGAACTGCCGTGGGAACAGCCCTTCCGCAAGCTTGGCCTCGCCCGCGAGGATGTCTGGTTGGTAAGCGGGATCGGCGCGAGCTATGCCTACGGTGCTGTCACCGGCGATGAGCGTTCGCGACGCGCTGCCCTGCTGTCGTCCAAGGCCATGCTCTATTCCTTCGTGACCACCCAGGTCGTGCTCAAGACGGTCACCTCGCGGATGCGTCCCTGCAAGGACCTGTCGGTCGCCGACTGCTCGGATTCGACCTTCACCAACAACCCCCTCGATTTCGGCAATTACCACGGAGTTTCGCTGTCACCCGATGGCTTTGGCACCTCGATGCCGTCGTTCCACTTCACCAATTACTTTGCGGTCGCCCGCGTCTATTCCGGCGTCTACGACGACTCCTGGGTGCCGTATGGTGTGGCGGGCCTTTTGTCGGTCTCCAACATCCGCGGGCACAATCACTGGGTTTCCGACATGGCCGCCGGCGCACTGGTCGGCGTGGCCATCGGCAGTGTGGTGCTGAAGAATTCCGATAGCTACCGTGCCGGCCACTTCACCGCGGTTCCCTACGCATCGCCGGACAGCGTTGGCGTCACGATCAGCACCAAGTTCTGACCCGGCGGCGATCGCGGCCCGAACCCGCGCGTGTTGGCCATGCTTGCACCGCAGACGATTTCCTCAAGGCCATACGAATGGATAGCAGAATTCGACGGGGCAGCGATTTGTCAAGATTGGTGGCATTGACCCTTCTGGCGTTTGTGGTTTCAACGCCGGCAGCCTCGCAAGATGGTGATGGCGTTTTTGCAAGGTCCGGCGCGTCGAAAGGCCACGCCTTCTTCTTGGACTAGAGCGGGATGGGATTATACGGAACCATACCCTGAGTTTCTGAGGTAATTTTCGCA
>JANMCI010000279.1:0-1854 GCA_031361245.1 Rhodobacterales bacterium | reverse complement strand
CCCCCCCCCCCGGGTCTCGCAACCAGAGCACCAAATGCACAGTTATGCCATCGGCGACATCCACGGCCATCTTGACCTGCTCCGGCAGGCCCATGACCGTATCGCCCGCGATCAGGCCAGCCATGGCGCGGCCCCGGGACCCCCGGGATATTTACGGACAGATAATCAAGTCAAGCGAGGTCGAATTGCAGGGCTTTGACCTGCTGGAACATGCCGGTGGATTCGAGCGTGTCCACCACCTTGGGGTCAATGGCCTGATCGAGATAGAGGATGGCGATGGCATCCTTGCCCACGCCCGAGCGGCCGAGGGTGAAGTTGGCGATGTTGACGTTGTTCTTGCCCATCGTCATGCCGAGGAGGCCGATGATGCCGGGCACGTCGTCGTTGGTGGTGTAGAGCATGTGGGCGCCGATTTCAGCGTCGATGTTGATGCCCTTGATCTGGATGAAGCGCGGCTTGCCGTCACTGAAACAGGTGCCCGCAACCGAGCGTTCGCGTTTGTCGGTGACCATGGTGACCTTGATATAGGCGTCGAACACCCCGGTCTTTTCCTGACGGGTGGTTGACACCTGAATGCCCCGCTCTTTGGCGACAATGGGGGCGGAGACGAGGTTGACATCCGGGTTGGCGGTTTTCATCACGCCCGCGATGACGGCAGAGTTCAGCGCGGCGAGGTTCATGCCGGCAACGGTGCCGTCATAAAGGATGTTGATGGCCTTGATCGGCTCATCCGTCATCTGGCCGATGAAGGCCCCCAGATGAGAGGCGAGCTTGATCCACGGCCCCATGACAGTGGCCTCTTCTGCCGTGACGTTGGGCATGTTGAGCGCGTTCTGGACAGCCCCGGTCAGAAGGTAGTCCGACATCTGCTCGGCAACCTGCAGCGCCACGTTCTCCTGCGCTTCGGTAGTAGAGGCGCCCAGATGCGGGGTGCAGACCACGTTGGGCAGGCCGAACAGTGGGCTGGCGGTGGCGGGTTCAACCTCGAACACGTCAAGGGCGGCGCCCGCGACATGGCCGGAGGTCAGGGCGGCAGCGAGGGCGGCTTCGTCGATCAGGCCGCCACGGGCGCAGTTGATGATGCGGACGCCGGGTTTGGTCTTGGCGATGTTCTCAGCCGACAGGATGTTGCGGGTCTTGTCGGTCAGCGGCACATGCAGGGTGATGAAATCGGCGCGGGCGAGGAGTTCGTCCAGCTCGACCTTGTGGACGCCGAGGTGCTTGGCACGCTCTTCGCTGAGGAAGGGGTCGTAGGCCACGACTTTCATGTGCAGGCCGACGGCGCGGTCGCAGACGATGCCGCCGATGTTGCCAGCGCCGATGACGCCAAGGGTCTTGTTGAACAGCTCGACCCCCATGAAGCGCGACTTCTCCCATTTGCCGGCCTGGGTGGAAGCATTGGCTTCGGGCAGTTGACGGGCGACGGCGAACATCATGGCGATGGCGTGTTCGGCGGTGGTGATCGAGTTGCCGAAGGGCGTGTTCATCACGATGACGCCTTTTTTCGAGGCGGCCGGAATGTCGACATTGTCGACGCCGATCCCGGCGCGGCCGACGACCTTGAGCCGCTTGGCGTTGGCGAGCAGCTTGTCGGTGACCTTGGTGCCGAGCGGATCGCAAGGCCGTCATATTGGTCGATCACGGCGGCGAGCGCCTCCTTGTCCTTGCCAAGCTTTGGCATGTAATCGACCTCGACCCCGCGGTCGCGGAAGATCTGGACGGCGGTTTCAGAGAGTTCGTCGGAAACGAGAACGCGCGGTTTGTCTTGGGGGGCCATGATGGGCTCCTATGATGGGGGGCGGGAGTCGGGGCGTGCCCCGACCTACGGGTTATTGAGCGGCGATTTCGGCGTGG
>JANMCI010000378.1:0-6276 GCA_031361245.1 Rhodobacterales bacterium | reverse complement strand
GAAATAAAACAGCGACGACCCCGCAGAGGAGAACATCACCCGGTCGGCCCGCCCGATCAGGTTTTCAGCCGGCACATACCCCACGCCACCGACATTGGGCGAAAAGCGGCTGTCCATCGAATTGTCACGGTTGTCGCCCATAAAGAAATACTTGCCCTCGGGCACGACATACACATCGGTGTTGTCGGGAAAGCTGCTCTGGTCGCTGTTCAGGACCGCATGTTTGACCCCATTCGGCAGCGTCTCGATCGACCGGGACCGCTTGCATTCGCCACCGATCCCCACGGGGCGGTTTTCGCATTTGGGCGTGTTGCCTTCAGAACCCTGGGCATCGAAAATCTCGACGAATTCACCGTCGGAAACCTGCAGTGCGGCCACGTCGTTGATGTAAAGCACACCCTCTTTCATCTGGATCTTTTCGCCCGGCAGGCCGACCAGACGCTTGATGTAATCCTGGCCATTGGTCGGATGGCGGAACACCACGACGTCGCCGCGCACCGGTTCGCTGGCAAAGATGCGGCCCGAGACCGGGCATATCGCAAACGGGCAGGAATAGCGCGAATAGCCGTAGGCCATCTTGTTGACGAACAAGAAGTCGCCGATCAGCAACGTGTCCTTCATCGATTCCGACGGGATGAAGAAGGGCTGGAAGAACAGCGTGCGGAAAACGCCGGCGATGACCAGCGCCCAGAAGACCGTCTTGATGGTTTCGACTATTCCGCCGTCGGAAGGGGATTTGCTGGCCATGTTGCCTCTTTTTCCTGCTATCGCGCCGCTACATGCGCGCGGGCGGGGCGCGAGTCAAGTTTGGCAGGCCGGGCCGGACCGCTAGCGGATCAGATGGAAGAAGCGATCGGCCCGCCACGTCCAGAAATAGAACAGCGACGCCCCGGCTGACGAGAAAACGGCGATGTCGGCCCGGCCGATCAGGTTTTCAGCGGGCACATAGCCCGGGCCATTGGGGAACCGGCTGTCGGTCGAGTTGTCGCGGTTGTCCCCCATGAAGAAGTAGTGCCCCGCCGGCACCTCGAACAGCGGCGTGTTGTCGCCATAGCCGTTGTCCTCAATGTTCAGCACGGCGTGCTTCACGCCATTGGGCAGGGTCTCGATCGCGCGCGTGCGGGTGCAGATGTCGCCGTCCTCGACCGGCGCGTTTTGGCAGCGCGGCCGGTTTCCCATCGAACCCTGCGGCCCCATCACCTCGTCGAACGTGCCGGCCGGCTCTTGCGGGGCGACGACGCCGTTGATGTAAAGCAGGCCCGATTTCACCTGCACATTGTCGCCCGGCAGACCGATCAGCCGCTTGACCAGAACCGAGTGATTGTCCGGATGGCTGAACACCACGACATCGCCGCGCTTCGGCTCCGCCCCCCAGATGCGACCCGAAACCGGGCAGGCGTCGAAGGGACAGGAATAGCGGGAATATCCATAGGCCATCTTGTTGATGAACAGGAAATCGCCGATCAGCAGAGTGTCCTTCATGGATTCGGACGGAATCCAATAGGGCTGGAACAGCAGGGTGCGGAAGGTGCCTGCGATGATCAGGGCCCAGAAAACGGTCTTGACGGTATCCATGATGCTGCCCACTGCGGCTGCTTTGCTGGTCATGTCACGTCCTTTTGAAGCGTCGTCGCGGTGTGCGGTGCCATTTGAATGAAGTCAAGCCGGACCAGGGGGACGGGGGGCAATCGGTTGGGCAACAATCGGGCGGGCCTCGATCACCACAAAGGCCTGCGCCCATGGGTGATCGTCGGTCAGGGTGACATGGATCACCGCCTCATGACCCGGTGGGGTCATCGCCGCCAACCGATCGGCCGCCCAGCCCGTGACCGTCATCACCGGCTGCCCCGAGCGCAGATTGGACACCGCCATGTCCTTCCACGAGATCCCCATCCTGAGGCCGGTGCCCAGCGCCTTGGAGCACGCCTCCTTGGCTGCCCAGCGCTTGGCATAGGTTGCGGCCACTGCGCGGGGCCGCGAATTGGCCTTGGCCTGCTCGCGTTCGGTATAGACCCGCGTCAGAAACCGCGCGCCAAACCGGGCAAGTGTCTTTTCGATCCGCTCGATATTGCAAAGATCGGTGCCGATGCCGAGAATCATGGGGTCCTGCCTGAAACGGGGCCGCGTCAGCGCTGCGTGACCCGCGGCAAGGCTAAACAGGCCGCGGGGCGCTGTCCAGCGCCGGAAATCCGGGCGGCTATTGACCCATGTCATGGTGCGCCCCCCTCTCCGGAGCTAGAAAGGAGCCGGGCAATTTACCCGTTCATTCTGGAGTGACACAAATGAAAACGACTCTGCGTCTTGGCTTGATCCTCTCAACGGCCCTTGCCGCCTCGTCGGCATTTGCCGACACGACCATCAAGGTCTCGTTGTGGGACAAGGGGCCTTCGTCCTTGATGATGGATGACGCCCATATGGGCATGATGGGCAAGATGGACATGGCGATGATGCCGATGGCCATGATGGGCATCACGCTGGATCAGGCAACGGTTCCGGCTGGCAAGGTAACCTTCGAGGCGACCAACGACAGCAAGGAAACCATCCACGAAATGCTGGTGGCACCCGTGCCTGAAGGCACGACCGAGCTGCCCTATGTCGTCGACGAGAACCGCGTCAACGAGGAAGCCGCCAAGTATCTGGGCGAGGTTTCGGAGTTGGATGTCGGCAAATCAGGCGCTTTGACCATCGACATGGCGCCCGGCACCTACATCGTGTTCTGCAACATCCCGGGCCACTTTATCAGCGGGATGTGGACCCTGCTGACCGTGACGCCGTAATCCCGGCATCAGACCGGCCACCTGTCCGTTGACCGGTGGCCGGTCTAACCCCGCGCCTGATCCATGCGCCGGCGCATTTCCGCGATGGCATCTTCCAGCCCCATGAAAATCGCCTCCCCGATCAGGAAATGGCCAATGTTCAGCTCCATGACCTCGGGAATGGCGGCCACAGGTGCCACGTTGTCAAAGGTCAGGCCGTGGCCGATGTGAACCTCCAGCCCCAGGGAATGGGCAAAGGCGGCGCCCTTGCGCAATGCGTTCAACTCGACGTCGGCAGCGTCAAAATGGCCCTCGGCGTGCAGATCGCAGTACAGCCCGGCATGCAGCTCGACCACGGCGGCCCCGATGCGGGCCGACGCCTCGATCTGGCGTGGATCGTGGCTGACGAACATGCTGACACGGGCGCCCGCCTGGCGCAGGGGGGCGATGAAACCGGTCAGGCGATTTTGATCGACAGCCACGTCAAGCCCGCCTTCGGTTGTACGCTCCTCGCGCTTTTCGGGCACAAGGCAGACGGCATGGGGTTTGAGGCGCAGGGCGATGGCCTGCATCTCCGCCGTGGCGGCGCATTCGAAATTGAGCGGGATGCCGATGCCCGCCACCAGTGCCTCGATATCGGCATCGCGGATGTGGCGGCGGTCCTCGCGCAGATGGGCGGTGATGCCGTCGGCCCCCGCCGCCTCGGCCACAAGGGCCGCCCGCAAGGGGTCGGGCCACGCTGATCCGCGGGCATTGCGTACCGTGGCGACATGGTCGATGTTGACACCAAGTCGCAGTTTTCCAAGGGGTTTCATCAGGCGCCTTCCAATCCGTTGTCCCTTATTACGGATTGGTGGCGGGTCCGTCATCCCCTTTCGCTGCGGCTTTTTTGCGCAGCGTCGCAAAGCGCGCCATCAGCCTGCGACGGCGCAGGGCCTGATAGGCGGTCAGAACCGGGATCGTCAGCCAATAGCACACCAGCGAGGTTGCAATGCCCGGCAGGATCGAGCCGACCAGATAGGGCAGGTAGATCTGCTTCCAGAATACATAAAGGCCGCCCCAATGCGCCTTTTCCGGGCCGAAGGCTGCCTTGACGTTGAACCACAGATCCGACGTGGCTCCGGTAAAGGCGTCAAGGACGTTGGACAGGTTGACGTTTTGCGGCATGCCCAGCAACCAGTAGCCCGTCTCAAGCGAGACATAGGCGATGACGGGCGTCGTCACCGGGTTCGACAGGAATGTCGCCAGAAGTGCCGCGATGATGTTGCCACGCATCAACCAGGCCAGCGACGCAGCACTGATCATCTGAACGCCAAGGATGGGCGGAAAGTTGACGAAGGTGCCGGCAAAGACCCCGCGGGCAATGCGATGCGGCGGGTCGGGCAGCCGGCGCAGGCGATGCCAGATATAGACGATCTGCCGCTTGAATCCGCGCTTTGGATAGACCTGCTCGGTGAGCCAGTCCCACCATCCCCTCGGTCTGCGGCGTTTGAACACGTTTTCTTCCTCGATGCAGTCTCAGGGCTTGCGCGAGACATCCCGTATGCGCGCCACTTGCGCCACGTCGGTTTCAGCCTCAAGCGCCGTCATCACCATGTGCAGATGTTCGACGTCGCGCAAGTCAACCTCGATCATCAACCTGTAATAATCTGGTTTACGCTCTGTGAACTTCAAGTCGGAAATGTTCGCCTTCTGGTCCCCGATCACCGTGCAGACCCGGCCCAGAACCCCGGCATCGTTGGAAATCGCGACGTCCAGCGACACGGTATAGACCGGCGGATGACGGCCGGATTGCCAGTAAAGATCGACCCAGCGCGTCGGCTGCTCTTCGAACTCTTCCAGCGCGCGGCAGTCGATGGCGTGCACGATCACACCGCGCCCCTGATAGGTGATGCCGACGATCCGCTCGCCCGGCACCGGCTGGCAGCATTGCGCGCGTTTCAGCGTCTGGTCCGCCGCCAGTCCCAGCACCGGACGCTTGGCGTCCACCTCGCCCTCCTGAACCAGCGACAGTTCGGGATAAAGCGTCTCCACAACCTTGCGCGCCGTCAGTTCGGCCGAGCCCAGACGCGCCAAGAGGTCATCCTCGCTCGCCAGCCCCAGCATCTTGGCCGCCGTGCGCAGCGCCTTGTCGGTCGCCTTGCGGCCGACATGATCAAACGCGGCGCGCGCCAGTTCATGGCCCAGTTTCACAAAGCGGCCCCGGTCCTCTTCCCGCAAGGAGCGCCTGATGGCGGCCTTGGCGCGGCCCGTGGTCACGATGTCGATCCATGAGGATTGCGGGGTCTGCCCCTCGGCCGTGATGATCTCGACCGACTGGCCGTTCTTGAGCCGTGTCCACAGCGGCACCCTGATGCCGTCGATCTTGGCGGACACGCAGGAATTGCCGATGCGGGTGTGGATTGCATAGGCGTAATCGAGGGGCGTCGCCCCGCGCGGCAGCTGGATCACGTCACCCTTGGGGGTAAAGCAGAACACCTGATCCGAATACATCTCCAGTTTGACGTGTTCCAGAAACTCGTCATGGTCGCCCTCGTCAAAGCGCTCGGTCAACTGGCTGACCCATTTGGCCGGATCGACCGCAAAGGGGTTGGCCGTGCGCTTGCCCTCGCGGTAGGCCCAGTGCGCGGCCACACCGGCCTCGGCCACTTCGTGCATTTCCTGCGTGCGGATCTGCACCTCGACCCGCTTGCCGTCGCGGCCGGAAACGGTGGTGTGGATCGAGCGATAGCCGTTGCTCTTGGGCTGGCTGATATAGTCCTTGAATCGCCCCGGCACCGCCCGCCAGCGCTGATGGATCACGCCAAGGATGCCATAGCAATCGGCGACAGAGCGGCAGATGATGCGAAAGCCATAGATGTCGGACAGGCTGGAAAACGCCAGATCCTTTTCCTGCATCTTGCGCCAGATCGAATAGGGCTTCTTGGCGCGGCCATAGACATCGGCCTCGATCTGGGCCTTGTCCAGTTCGTTGCGGATGTCGCTGCTGATCTGATGCACCACGTCGCCCGCTTCGCGCTGCAGGATCAGAAACCGGCGGATGATCGAATTGCGCGCCTCGGAGTTCAGGACCTTGAAGGCCAGATCCTCGAGCTCTTCGCGCATCCACTGCATCCCCATGCGACCGGCAAGGGGGGCAAAGATCTCCATCGTCTCGCGGGCCTTTTGCGCCTGCTTGTCGGCGGCCATGCTTTTGATCGTGCGCATGTTGTGCAGGCGGTCGGCCAGCTTGACGAGGATTACCCGCAGGTCCTTGGACATCGCCATGAACAGTTTGCGAAAGTTCTCGGCCTGCTGGCTTTGCGCCGAGGACAGCTGCAGGTTGGTCAGCTTGGTGACGCCGTCGACCAGTTCGGCCACCTCGTGGCCAAACAGCCGCTCCACCTCGGTATAGGTGCTTTTGGTGTCCTCGATCGTGTCGTGCAAAAGCGCGGTGATGATCGTGGCATCATCAAGGTGCTGTTCGGTCAGGATGGCTGCGACCGCCACCGGATGGGTGAAGTAGGGCTCGCCCGACTTG
>JANMCI010000201.1:0-9727 GCA_031361245.1 Rhodobacterales bacterium | reverse complement strand
CTGTTCGATCAGCACCCACGACAGCGCAGCCGCCGCCGTCGCCACGAAGGTGTTGATGAAGGCCAGCGCGGCCAGACCGTTCGCCTCGAGGTTGGAGCCGGCGTTGAAGCCGAACCAGCCGACCCACAGCATCGACGCGCCGATCATCGTCATGGTCAGCGAATGGGGCGACAGGTTTTCGCGGCCCAGACCCAGACGCTTGCCGATCACGAGGCAGCCCATCAGACCGGCAATTCCGGCATTGATATGGACCACGGTGCCACCGGCAAAGTCCAGCGCCCCCATGCCCCACAGAAGGCCCGCATCGGCGGTATTATCCGACAGGAAGTCCGGGCCGCTCCAGTACCAGACCATATGGGCGACCGGGAAATAGACCAGCGTGACCCACAGCGCCGAGAACAGCATCAGCGGCCAGAACTTGACCCGTTCGGCAAAGGCACCGACGATCAGGCCGGGGGTGATGCAGGCAAATGTCATCTGGAAGATGACGAAGGCATATTCCGGAATGTAGACGTTGTTCGAGAAGGTCGCGGCATAGGTGCCCGCGTTCACGCCGTTCAGGAACGCCTTGGAGAGGCCGCCGAAATAGGGGCTGCCACCGGTGAAGGCGACCGAATAGCCGAAAGCCACCCACAGGATGGCGACGATGCAGACGATCATGAAGACCTGCATCAACACGGAAAGCATGTTCTTGGTGCGCACAAGGCCGCCGTAAAACAGCGCCAGCGCCGGAATGGCCATCAAGAGCACCAGCGCCGAGGACACCAGCATCCACGTCGTGTCGCCCTTGTTGACCATGCCGGCCATCTGTTCGACGGTCGGGGCCTTGATCGGGCCGGTTGCCGCGGCGTCCTGCGCCCAGGCGGGCAGGCTGGCAAGGGACGCCACAAGCGCCCCCAGTCCTGCGAGTTTCGGTGTCGTGTTCATGTTCCTGTTTCCCCTACCCGAGCCTTACAGCGCGTCGTCGTTGGTTTCGCCGGTGCGCACCCGCACCGCCTGTTGCACGTCCAGCACGAAGATCTTGCCGTCACCGATCTTGTTGGTGCGGGCGGTCTTGGTGATGGTGTCGACGACCTGATCGGCCAGCGCATCGCTGACCACGATTTCCAGCCGCATCTTGGGCACGAAATTCACGGCGTATTCGGCGCCGCGGTAAATCTCGGTGTGGCCGGACTGCATGCCGAAGCCCTTGATCTCGGTCACCATCATGCCGCGGACGCCGATGGTGGTCAGCGCCTCGCGAACTTCTTCGAGTTTGAACGGCTTGATTGCCGCGATGATCATTTTCACGTCGTACCCCTTTCTGCCTGAACCCTTGCGGGCCTTGCCGGGCATCAGGAGAGCTTCACGGGCGCAGCACAAGGAAAGGGGTCGCAGAAATAGGGCTCCAAACCGGACAATTGCACAATTTTTGCACTTATTCTGACAAGTGCCCAAAAATTATGCGGCATGAAAGCGCGAATCGCCAACGGGCCCGCTCCACATTCCGTTCGAAGCAGGGTATGGTCCGGCAAAACAGTCTCGGAACGGGCAGCGGGCAGTATGGCATCTACGAGCAAGGGCAAGACCCTGGTGGCGGACCGGCGTTATGCCGGCCCCAGCAAGCGCGCACCGGCAAAAGCGCCGGCTCCGCGCAAGCCGCGAAAAAAGAAACGAGGGTTGATGGCGCGATTCTTTCTGTTCATCTGGTCGATCATCTGGAGCATCCTGTGGCGGGTCAGCGCCGTGGGCGGGCTGATCCTTGGTGCTGCGGTGCTGTTCTTTGTGGCGCAGTTGCCGCCCTTGGACAGACAGCTGGACGGGCGGTCGCGCGGGTCGGTGACCATGCAGGACCGCGATGGCGCGGTGTTCGCGTGGCGGGGGGAAACCTTTGGCGCACAGATGACGGCCAAGACCGTGTCGCTGAACCTGCTTAACGCCATTGTCGCGACCGAGGACAAGCGGTTCTATCAGCATTTCGGCATCAGTCCGCGCGGCATCGCCTCGGCCATCCGCATCAACCTTGCGGCAGGGCGCGGTCCCTTGGAGGGCAACGGCGGCTCGACGATCACCCAGCAGGTGGCGAAACTGCTGTGTCTGGGGGTGGAATACAACCCCAAGCAATGGAAGGACGAGGGCACCTACGAGGATGACTGCCGCGGCGGGGGCATCTGGCGCAAGGTCAAGGAGATCCCCTATGCCATGGCGATGGAGGTCAAATACTCCAAGGACGACATCCTGACGATCTATCTGAACCGCGCCTATCTGGGGGCGGGCGCGCGCGGGTTCGAGGCGGCGGCGCAGCGCTATTTCGGCAAGTCGGCCGCCAAGGTCAACCCGGCCGAGGCGGCGATGCTGGCGGGCCTTTTGAAGGCACCGTCGAAATACGCGCCGACCAACAACCTCCAGCGCGCGCAGGACCGGGCGGCGGTGATCATCGGGCTGATGGCCGAACAGGGTTACCTGACGCCGGAAGAGGCCGAGCAGGCGCTGGCGCAACCGGCGGCGCTGTCGTCGGCGGCGGCGCAAAGCGCGGGCGGGGCCTTTGCCGACTGGGTGATGGAAAGCACGCCCGCCTACCTTGGTGCCGAGACGACGGAAGACGTGATCATGCAGACCACGCTGGATCAGCGCCTGCAGGCAGCCGCCGAAAGCGGCTTGGCGGCGGTGTTTGACACCAAGCTGAAACAGGGCTCGAACGTGCAGGCCGCCATCGTGGTGATGAGTGCCGACGGCGCGGTGCGCGCCATGGTGGGCGGGCGCAAGATTGCGCAGGCCGGCTCGTTCAACCGGGCCACGCAGGCGCTGCGGCAGACCGGCTCCAGCTTCAAGCCCTTTGTCTATGCGGCGGCGCTGGATCAGGGCTGGAGCCCGATGGATTTCGTCGATGACAGCCCGCTGACAATCAACATCCCCGGATCGGGACCATGGACGCCGGAAAACTATGACAAGGAATTCAAGGGCCTGATTACCCTGACCCAGGCGATGACCGAAAGTCGCAACGTGCCCGCCGTCAAGATCAGCGAAGCGGTGGGCCGTGACGCCGTGCGCCAGATTGCCGGGGATTTCGGCATCCGCTCGGGTCTTGCCGACGGCCCCGCGCTGGCGCTTGGCGCGTCCGAGGCGACGCTTCTGGAGATGACGGGCGCCTATGCCGGTATCCTGAACGGCGGCTCGTCCGTGACGCCATACGGGCTGACGGAACTGCGCCTGAAGGATCAGGAGGACCCGATCATCGGCCCCGGCGGCGGCATCGGCGAGCGGGTGATTTCAGAGAATGCGGCACAGCAGCTGATCTGGATGATGTCCAAGGTCGTCGAAAGCGGCACCGGGGCAAGGGCGCGGCTGGATGGCTATCAGGTTGCGGGCAAGACCGGCACCACGTCCGAGGCGCGCGACGCGTGGTTCATCGGCTTTACCGCCGACTATGTCACCGGGGTCTGGATGGGGTATGACGACAACACTCCGCTGGCCGGCGTGACGGGCGGCGGGCTTCCGGCGGAAATCTGGCATGAGGTGATGGTGCGGGTGCAGGACGGGCTGCCGTCGCGCGAACTGCCGATGATCGTGCCCGAACAGCGCGCGCTGCCACAGGCGCAGACCGCACCCGAACAGGAACTGGCACCGCAGCCGCAACAAAAGCAAAAGAAGCGCAGGCGCAAGGAGGACCCGATCACGGCGCTGCTGCGGGATCTTCTGCTTCAGCAGAACTAGGGTGAGCAGCCCCGCCGTGCGCCAAAGCGCGCATGTCGTGGTGCGAGCAAACCCAGGCCAGCGGCAAATGCCGCCGCTGTCAGAGCTTTTTCAGCACGGCGATCAGCTTGTCGACACTGCCACCCTGCTTGTCCAGAATCGCGCCGATCTCGGTGCGTTCAGAGCCCAGCATGTTGATGCCTTCGATGATGATGTTGAAGAACAACTGCCGCCCGGACTTGTCGGAGACATGCCAGCGCAGATCGAACGGCGCCTCGCCCTGCAGACGGGCGACCGAGATAACCTCGTAATAGCTCTTGATCGGGCGGGCGTCGGTCACCTCGATCTTGCCGCCGATGAATTCGCGGAAACGGCGACCGTATTTGCGGCTGATGTAGCCCTGAAACGCCTTGGTAAAGGCGCTCATCTGCGCGGCAGATGCCGATTTGGCCGCAACCCCAAGTGCCGAGCGGGCAATGGTGGGCACGTCGGCATATTTGATGAAAACACGCTCGAAATCGCCGAACATCGCCTGTTCGGACTTGCCCGAACTGATGATCGCGTTGACTTCGGCCACGGCCTTGTCAATCAGCGAGCGGGCCTGATCGACCGTCAGGGCGCGAACGGGCAGGGCAAAGGCCAGAAAGCCCGTCCCGGCTGCCAGACCGGCGCCAAAGGCGCGGCGGGTCAGCCCGAGCGAGTCCTTGCGGGGCTCGTGGCTTTTCAGGTCGCTGGTTTTCACATTACTGGGCATAGGGATCCTCGAACGATTCATCTGACGGCGCCTGACCAAGCTCGAAGCGGCGATTCTGCAGATACAGCAACCGGGCCTGAGCATAGCTGTCCGCACTGTCATATAGTATCGAGTCGACCGTTTCGGAATAGCGGCCACGATCAGCAATCTTGGCGCCGATCTTGGCGATGAGCGGAAGGCTGCCGGCCTTGGGGAAGATCAGCCTGAGCGGGTCAAGGGCGATGTCCACGACCTTGCCCAGCGCATCCCGGTCGGTCGAAGGGCCGAAGAACGGCAGCTCGAAGTAGTTGCCTTCGCCGATGCCCCAGACATGCAGGGTCTCGCCAAAGTCGGTCTTCTTGCCGGTCACCCCTGCTTTAGAGGCCGGATCGAACAGCCCGCCGATGCCGACCGTTGTGTTGATGGCAAAACGCACCGTGTTTTCAATGGCCTTGTCCAACCGCAACTGCAGCACATCATTGACGACAACGCCCGGCAATTCGAGGTTTTCGGCGAAATTCACCACGCCGCGTTCGGCGGGATCGGGCAGCACGCGGGTCGCGCCGGTCGCCACCGGGCGCAGGACATTCTTGTCCAGAACGAGGTTGAATTTGTGGACCGCACGATTCTGCGCCTCGTTCGGGTCGCTAATTCCATTGGTCACGGGCGCAGGCCCGCACGAAATCAGGCCAAATAGCGCCACAATCGCCAACGATAGAGCATGCGTCTTCAATTGAGGGGGGGCGCGTCTGCCATGGGAGCGCAACGAGGTCACTTTGCAATCTTTCGCCTGAACGGTGCGATCAGCACGGCTTTTACTTTTCTGCGCCAAGCCATATGCTGCCCGGCGAGGCAAGACAACGGTCAAGCGGCTATTCCGCGAGAGGGCAAGAGAAAACTTGCCTAGGCCCAAACGATATACAGGAGCTCTGAATGAGCCAGAATGATTTCAAGCGTGGCAGCGACGAATTGAACGCGTCGCGCCGCGATATGCGCGGGCTGCTGATGATGGCCTTCGTCTTTTCGATCTTCGTGAACATCCTTATGCTGACCGGGCCGCTTTACATGCTTCAGGTCTATGACCGGGTGCTGGGCAGCCAGTCGGTGCCGACCTTGTGGGCGCTGACGGCATTGATGGCCTTCTTGTTCCTGATCATGGGCATTCTGGACTATACCCGCGGTCGCATCATGGCCCGCATCGGGGCGCGGATGCAGGAACGGCTGGACCGCCGCGTCTTTGCCGCCGCCATGCGCCGGATGCAGATGGTGCCGGGCGACCCGCTGGCACAGGCCGCACAGCGCGACCTCGAGGCGATACAGCGGCTCTGGGCCTCGCCCGTGCTGATCGCGGTGTTCGACATTCCCTGGGCGCCGATGTTCATCGCCGCGATTTTCGTCTTTCACCAGGTGCTGGGCTGGATTGCCGTCGGCGGTGGCGTGTTCCTGGTTGTGATCACGGTGCTGAACCAATGGATGACCAAGGAGCCGCTGCAGCGCGCCAATGCCGCAACCCTGCGCGGCGAGATGATGTCGGACGCCATCAAGCAGGAGGCCGAGGCGGTGCAGGCGCTGGGCATGACCAACGCCGCCTTTGACCGCTGGCAGACCGCGCGCAAGGCCGCGCTGTTGCAGGGCATCGCCGCGTCGGATCTTGGCGGCGCCTTTGGGGCGATCTCCAAGACCTTCCGCCAGTTCCTGCAATCGCTGATGCTGGGGGCTGGTGCCTATCTGGTGCTGAAGAACGAAATGGGGTCGGGCGCCATGATCACCGGCTCGATCCTGCTGGGCCGTGCCTTGCAGCCGATCGAGATGGCGATCGGGCAATGGGCGCTGATCACCCGCGCACAAGAGGGCCGCGCCCGTCTTTCCGAACTGCTGACCCGGGTTCAGCCCGACGCGGTTCACACCGAACTGCCCCGCCCGCGCGCCATTCTGGAGGCGCAGAGCCTGACCGTCGTGCCTCCGGGCGAGGCGCAGGCCGTGCTGCGGATGGTCAGCTTCCGGCTGGAGCCGGGGCAGGCCATGGGGGTCATCGGGCCATCGGGGGCCGGCAAGTCGTCGCTGGCCCGCGCGCTGATCGGGGCGTGGAAGCCGGCGGGCGGCAAGGTGCGGCTGGATGGGGCAAGTCTGGACCAATATGATCCGGACCGCCTTGGCAGTTATATCGGCTATCTGCCGCAACGCATCACCCTGTTCGAAGGCACCATCGCCGAGAACATCGCGCGCCTGCAAAAGAACCCCGACGGCAGTGCCGTGGTCGAGGCCGCCAAGAAGGCCGCCGCCCATGAAATGATCACCAAGCTGCCCGATGGCTATGACACCCGCGTTCAGGCCCTTGGCGGCCGCCTGTCGGGTGGCCAGATCCAGCGCATCGGTCTGGCCCGCGCCCTGTTCGGCGACCCGATGCTGCTGGTGCTGGACGAGCCGAACTCGAACCTCGACAACGAGGGATCGGTGGCGCTGAACCAGGCGATTGCGCAGATGAAGGCCAATGGCCGCGCCATCCTGATCATGGCGCACCGCCCGGCGGCCATTCAGGAGTGCGAGCTTTTGCTGGTGCTGGAGGACGGCACCCGCCGCGCCTTTGGACCGCGCGATCAGGTGCTGCGGGAAATGGTCAAGAACCACAGTGAGATTGTGCGAAGCGTCGGCCCGGGAGGTGTGTCATGAACGACCCCAAGAAGCCGGCACCGGATCTGCCGCCAAGCGGTGACAAGGCCGCCTCCACCGCCATCACCACCCCCCAGCCCACCGAGGTGACGGCGCCAAAAAGCATGGCTATCGGCCCCTATCAGGCGGCAACCCGCGCCTCGGAAGAGGCCGAAAGCCGGCGCATCTGGTCAGCCAGGGGTCCGGTCGTCCTTGGCCTGCTGACCCTGCTGGTGCTGATCGGCGGCTTTGGCGTCTGGTCGATGTACACCGACATCGACGGCGCCATCGTGGCCCCCGGCGTCATTCAGGTCGAGCAGAACCGCCAGGTCGTCCAGCATCCCGACGGTGGGGTGGTGGCCGCCATCCATGTGACCGAGGCGATGACCGTCAAGGCGGGCGACCTTTTGATCCAGCTGGACGGCACCCAGATCAAATCCGAGCTTGCCATCATCGAGGGCCAGCTGTTCGACGGCATGGCCCGCCGCTCCCGGCTGGAGGCCGAGCGTGACGATCTGCCCGAGCCCAGGTTTCCCCAGGACCTGCTCGACCTCGCCCGCGACCGCAGCGATGTGGCCGACATGATCGAAGGCCAGCGCCGCCTGTTCACCGCCCGGCTCGAGACCGTCGAGGCCCAGATCAGCCAGCTGAACAAGCGCACCGACCAGATCAAGTCGCAGGTTCAGGGCATCGCGGCGCAGACCGCAGCAATCTCGGACCAGATCGCGCTGGTCCTGCCGGAAGTTGCCGACCAGCAGAAACTGCTGGACAAGGGGCTGACCCAAAGCGTGCGCCTGATCGACCTGAAACGCGAAGTCGCAAGGCTGGAAGGCAACAAGGGCGAGCTTGACGGCAACCGCGCACAGGCCGAGGGCCGTGCCACCGAGATCCAGCTGCAGATCCTGCAACTGAAATCGGCGCGGCGCGAAGAGGCCAACAGCTTGCTGCGCGACATGGGCGACAAGACGCTGGAATTGGCCGGCCGCCGCCGCCTTCTGAATGAACAGATCGCAAGGCTGGATATCCGCGCCCCGGTTTCCGGCATCGTTCTGGGTCTGCAGGTGACCACCCCGAATTCGGTGATCCGCTCGGCCGAACCGGTGCTTTATATCATCCCGCAGGACCGCCCGCTGATCATTGTGGCTCAGGTCGCGCCGATCCATGTCGACGAGATTCACGTCGGGCAGTCGGTCCGCGTGGTCTTTGCCGCCTTCTCATCCCGGACGACCCCGCCCTTGATGGGCCATCTGGTGACCGTTTCGGCCGATGCGATGTCCGATCAGGCCACCAAATCCTCGTTCTACCGGGCCGAGATCGAACTGGAACCGGGAGAGATCGAAAAGCTCGGCGGGCAGACGGTGATCCCCGGCATGCCGGTGCAGGCCTTCATCAGCACTGGCAACCGCTCGCCGATGGCCTATCTGTTGAAGCCGTTCATGGACTATTTCCATATGGCCTTCCGCGAAAGCTGACAGGAGACACGATGCACCCGATCGAAACCCGCCTTGCCGGTCTTGGCGTCACCCTGCCCGACGCGCCGCCGCCCGCCGCCACCTATGTGCCGTTCGTGCAGGTCGGATCGCAGGTCTACATCTCGGGTCAGATCAGCCGCAATGGCGCAACCCTGCTGACTGGCAAGCTTGGCCATGATCTGGACGTGACGGCGGGGGCCGAGGCGGCAAAGTCCTGCGCCATAGCCATTCTGGCGCAGGTCAGGGCAGCCTGCGGCGGTGACTGGTCGCGGTTCGTCCGCATGGTGAAACTGGTGGGCTTCGTGAACTCCACCGCCGATTTCACCGATCAGCCCCGGGTGATCAACGGCGCGTCGGATTTCCTCGTCGCCGTGCTCGGCGACGCGGGGCGTCACGCCCGCAGTGCCGTGTCAGCCGCCGCGCTGCCTCTGGGCGTCGCGGTCGAGATCGAAGCCATCTTCGAGATCGCCTGATGCGCGTGCGCTTGCCGGAGCCTTTTCTGACCACCCCAATCTCCCATCGCGGCTACCACGATGATCAGGCGGGTCACCGCCCGGAAAATACCCTTGCAGCCTTTCAGGCGGCGATCGACGCAGGCTATGGGATCGAGCTGGACGTGCAGCTGACCAAGGATGGTCAGGCCATGGTCTTTCATGATGACACGCTGGACCGCCTGACCGGGCAGGGTGGCTCGGTTCTGTCCCACACGGCGGCGGACCTTGGCCGGATGAGGGTGCTTGGCAGCGACCAGACCATCCCGACCTTGCCAGAGGTGCTGGCGTTCGTCGCCGGACGCACGCATGTCCTGATCGAAATCAAGGACTTGTTCGACACGATGGACCGGACCAGCGGCCGGTTGGAGCGGGCCACAGCCAAGGCTCTGGCGGGATATCAGGGCCCTGTCGCACTCATGTCCTTCAACCCGTGGTGCATGGTCGAGATGCTGGAGATGACCCCGCATCTGCCGCGCGGTCTTGCCACCGAATATTTCGACCCCGCGCTCTGCGTCCCGATACCGCCCGCGGTCTGCGACCGGCTGCGCGACATCCCGGATTATGACGTGACCGGGTCCTCGTTCATCTCGCACCGCTTCACCGACCTCAGCTTTCCGCGCGTGGCCGAACTGAAGGCGCAGGGCGCAGACATCCTGTGCTGGACCATCAAGTCGCCCGCGGACGAGGCCGAGGCCCGCAAGATCGCC
>JANMCI010000186.1:0-2663 GCA_031361245.1 Rhodobacterales bacterium | reverse complement strand
CGGGGTGAACCCCGCCCTACACTTGACCCGAACCCGCCTTGCCCCTATACGCGCCCAGTCTGGGGTCACAAGCCCATCGGACCCGATTCCTTTTGGCCGCATGCGTCTGGCTTCTTCGACAGGCGTGGTTTGAAAGAACGGCATCAAGAAGCAGGCCATATCTCTGGCGGGCGCAGACGCGGACCCGGTTGAAGACCAAGAGCTATGTGGCGGCACCATCAGGGGGCAAACCCCGTGCAAGAAAGGATCGCGCATGAACATCATCGCGCAGCTGGAGGCCGAGCAGATTGCTGCGCTTGGCAAGACCATCCCGGACTTCAAGGCCGGTGATACCGTCAAGGTCGGTTACAAGGTGACCGAAGGCACCCGTTCGCGCGTGCAGGCCTATGAAGGCGTCGTGATTGGTCGCAAGGGCGGCGCCACGATCTCGGCTTCGTTCACCGTCCGCAAGATTTCGTTTGGCGAAGGCGTGGAGCGGGTGTTCCCGCTTTACTCGACCAACATCGACAGCATCGAAGTGGTCCGTCGTGGCCGCGTGCGTCGCGCCAAGCTTTATTATCTGCGCGATCGTCGCGGCAAGTCGGCCCGGATCGTCGAAGACACCAACTACAAACCGCTGTCGGAATAAGGAGCCTGATCATGAAAAAGGGCATTCACCCCGAGTACCACACGATCACGGTCAAGATGACCGATGGCTCGCTGTTCACCACCAAGACCACCTGGGGCAAAGAGGGCGACCAGATGGCACTCGACATCGACCCGCTGGCACACCCGGCATGGACCGGCGGTTCGGCCAAGCTGCTGGACACCGGCGGACGGGTTTCCAAGTTCAAGAACAAGTATGCCGGTCTGGGTTTCTGAGATCGGTTGCAGTTCGACAAAAGGGCGCGCCGCAGGGTGCGCCCTTTTTCATGGGATCGGCAGATCACGGGGATGTGAGGCGCTTGGCTTTGATTTGCGGCCTGTCCTGCGGCACAGTCGGCCCATGCGCGCGATCCTTGCCTTGTGTCTGATCTCTTTGGCCCATGCCGCCCCGGCACAGCCGCTTTTTGACGCAGCGCGCGGGCAATATGGCAGCGCCAGTGATCCCGCCACGTCCTGCGCCGCCAACCCGCATGAGATGGATTTCGAGCCAAGCCCGCCGCATGTGAACCTGACTTGGGAAAGCCTGAAAGAGGGGCCCTCCGGCCAGCCGCGCAGCCATGAGCGCTATGACATCGAAGCCTTCGATGACACCACGATGACCCTGCGCGAAGAGGGTGACTATCGCCCCAACGCAGACGGCATGGGCCGCTTCTGGATCCTGCAGTTCACCCAGAACCCGCCCGGCTATTGCTGGCGCCGCCCCAACTGGCCCTCGGTGCGCTGCGAGGATCAGCAAGTGCGTTGTGAAAACGCCACCTCCTGAGAATAAGCGGGTTCCTGCTTCCCTAGCTGACCTTGTGACCGTATAGCTCTGGCAAAAGCCTTCGGGGGGACGGTCATGGCGCATATCATCGTTGTTGGAAACGAAAAGGGTGGTTCGGGCAAATCGACCACCTCGATGCATGTGGCCATTGCACTGGCGCGGATGGGATACCGGGTCGGGGCGCTGGACCTTGACCTGCGGCAGAAGAGCTTTGCCCGCTATATCGAGAACCGCCGCAACTATCTGGGGCGGATGGGGCTGAACCTGCCCGTGCCCGACTACCGCGATCTGCCGGAGGTTTCCGCGACGCAACTGCAACCGGGCGAGAATGCCTATGACCACCGGCTGTCGGATGCCGTGGCGGCGCTGGAGCCGGTCTCGGATTTCATCGTCATCGACTGCCCCGGCAGCCACACCCGCCTGTCACAGGTCGCCCATTCGCTGGCCGACACGCTGATCACGCCCCTGAACGACAGCTTCGTCGATTTCGACCTGCTGGCCCGCGTCGATCACGAGACGGGCAAGGTCAAGGGTCCGTCGATCTATTCCGAAATGGTCTGGAATGCCCGTCAGTTGCGCGCCCAGGCCGGGCTGAAGCCGATTGACTGGATCGTGCTGCGCAACCGGATGGGGCCGCAGCAGATGCACAACAAACGCAAGGTCGGGGCGGCGCTGGAGGATCTTTCCAAGCGCATCGGCTTCCGTGTGGCGCCCGGTTTTTCAGAGCGGGTGATTTTTCGCGAGCTGTTCCCGCGTGGCCTGACGGTCATGGACCTCAAGGATACTGGGGTCGATCAGCTGAACATCTCGAACGTCGCGGCCCGCCAGGAGGTGCGCGACCTTATGAATGAGCTGCGCCTTCCAGAGGTTGAAGTAGCGATCTGAAAAGGCAGGGCCGGACCTGCCGGCGGCGCTCACGCGTACCGATCCGTTGCAGGCGCAGGTCAAACGCATCGGGGCCGTCGGATTTTGGGGTGAACAACCCGAACCTTGCCAACAGGCCAAAACCGAATTTCATGCGAGCCTCCTCTGCCGCTTTCTGAGGTCAAGATTGCTCGGCAAGCGCGGCAGGAAAGTGGCGCGTCGGGGGCTGGCGCGGGGTCTGTTCGGCGAATCGCGAAACAGTCTGTTGGTGGATTGGCAACAATAAACCCGCCATCTTGCGGCACATGGGCCGAAATGGCACCACTGACGCAGCCCGCTTGCCGAGGTTCGCAATGCCCAACACCCTTTACGACGCCCTCTTTGCCCGCCT
>JANMCI010000146.1:0-3644 GCA_031361245.1 Rhodobacterales bacterium | reverse complement strand
GCTAACCCGACTAGGGCCCACCGATGAACGAGGATGGAGAAGGTTCGACGCCAGTCCCGTTTCCTCCGCCATAAATTCCCATCAACATATTGATATTACGTTATAATTATATGATCTTAAAAACAGATTCCCCCAGTAATTTCCCAAAAATTGCCGGATGGTCCCGCTTTTTCGGATATTCTGACCCCTAAACCTTTTTTGTTACGGTTTATGACAAGGAAGCGCCCCAGCTGGTCCCAAACCGAAAAGCCCTGAACAATAGGACGCCCCCTCCCCTAGGCGTTAGGCGATGCTGTGCTGCCCCTCATTCCAGCCTTGGGGGACGTGCGACACGTGGGACTTGTGCGACATGGGGTCAGATCGGGGTCAAGCGTTTCTGGTAGGTGTCCTACCTTATCGCCCCTGACGCCCCTGTCCCCTTGTTCTCAGTGACATTGCAGAGGGGCGGCAGGTCGACGGATAGAACCCGGCCAAAGATTCCCCCCCCCGGCCGCAAGTGCGAAGGGGGGTCAGCCTTGGGCCTTGGCCCGTTCTTGGTTCATGAGGAACAAGCGGGACAGGATTTCGTCGTCAGTCAGCTTGCCTGCGCGCCAGTCGTCGCCCCAGTCGTAAGCCTCGGCCACTGCTTCATCCAGGGCCTTGTGGGCATGGGTCAACCATGCGGGCTTGGCGTTGTAAAGGTTGGTCGGGGTGCGCTTTTTCAGCGTCGCCTCGGCCTCAGGCGAGATGGGCAGGATGCGGTCGGGATAGCCTGCGACCACTTCGGGCACGCGTTTGACCAGATCGGGCGGGTTCAGCCAGTTTTCGCGCAACTCATTCAGGCGGGCGGCGGCGGTGGCGATTTTCTGGGCGCGGGGGTCATGGGCATAGTCGGCGGCGGGGATGCTGGGGGTCAGACCTGCGGGAAAGGGGAAAGTTTCGAAGGTGGTGGACGTGGTATACCGAAGGTCATTTCCTACCCCGTGCTTACTACCTAGAGAAACCGACCAAACCTCGTGAAATTTCGAACAGAGCAAGCCAAAGGACGTGCCATCGTCCCGCGCAATCGCGTATAGTTTGTGGCTTGGCATCGTCCCTTCTGGTAGCCAGATAAACAACCGATACTTCGAAGTCTCCGGCGTCGCTATGAAGCGAGTCAGGCCGTCCAAGGCGTTTCTCATGCTCGCGCCACTTCGACCTAACCGCCACCATTTTTCACGGCGTTGCCTGTCGCGGTTTTGCTCGCGTTCCGGCTTGACCTCTTTCAAAACATACTCGAATGGCAGTTCATGAAGAGCGGCGTGCGTTATTTCCATATCGCCAAAGTCGATGATCCACTTGCCCGAAGAGCGCCGTACGACATCGACAGCATTCAGCCAAGGGCGAAGAACATCGCTATTCGGCCGTCCATTCGGGTTTGTCGGCGCTGTTAACACTAATGGGATGGTCCGCCCCGCACCCCAGCGTCAGTATTGCTGCATCGCAAACCAAAAGGAGAGAAACGATGCGAACCAAACTATTGCCCGAAGCCTTTGCGTATGGGATCGACATTGGCAAAAAGGTATTCCACGTTGTTGCCGTCAATCGCGACGGTGCAGTGATCCAGCGTGCTAAGTTTGCGCGCGAGACGTTGCAGTCATTCTTCGATCTGGCGCCCAAAGCATTGATCGGCATGGAGGCCTGTCCTGGCTCGCAATGGTTGGCCCGGAGGCTGATCACTATGGGGCATGATGCCCGGATCATCCCGGCCCGGTTTGTGAAGCCCTACGTGAAGTCGAACAAGACTGATACCGTCGATGCAGCAGCGATCGCCGAGGCCGTGACGAGGCCAACCATGCGATTTGTCGAAGTGCGAACGCCAGTGCAAGTTGACCTGCAGGCGCTTCACCGCATCCGGGATCGGCTCGTGGGTCAACGCACCGGATTGATGAACCAAGCCCGCGCCTTTTGCATCGAATATGGGCTGGCCATGCGTGTTGGGGCCGGTGGTTTCCACGCCGACATCCGGCGGCACCTTGGCAATCTGGATAACGATCTGACCCAGTCTATGCGGAACTTGCTGAACGAGCTGCTGGATGACCTTGCCTATATTGAGAACCGGGTCAAAGCCTTGAGCGCCAGGATCGAGGCAATCGCACACGAGGACGAGACGATCAGCAGGCTGCTGACCATCCCAGGCATTGGTGCCTTGGGCGCAACCGCACTTGTAGCAGCGGCTGGCGACGGCCGGCAGTTCCGAAAGGCCCGCGACATGGCAGCGTGGCTTGGGCTTGTTCCGGCAGAACATTCGACGGGAGGAAAGCAGACCCTTCTCGGGATCAGTAAGCGCGGAAACGCATATGTGCGCCGTCTGATCATCCATGGGGCGCGATCCTGCTTCTTGCACCTGAACCGCGAAAGCCATGCCCTGGGACGCAGGCTGAACGCATTGGAAGCTAGAACCCATCGCAACAAGGCCGTCGTTGCCTTAGCCAACAAGCTCACCCGGATCGTTTGGGCCATACTCACGCAACCCGGCACCGTCTATCTGCGGTCAAAAGGCGCGGCTGCCTGAGCTGATCCTTTACCGCAAAACCCATTGCAGGGGACGTGATGACCAAACGGTTGATCGACCACGGGTAAGCCACGCGCAAAAAAACGGGGATGTAATCCCGTTCCACTAATCTGGAACCCGAGGGGCGGATCTCATCAAGGCCTTGTCGCCAAAAGCGGCTGACTGATCAGAGGCCGGATACATTTACGCAAGCCGGTGCGTCACCCACATAAACCTTGCAATAGCGGGGCGGACCATACATTCTTGCCAACTCGCCCGTCAGATCGAAGTGACCCACAGCAACCGGGCCTTGAAATGCCACATTTGCGTTCGTTGACAAGCGCAATGCCCCTCTCAGGTCCTCTCTAAGTGCAGTCAAATTGGAAAACACTTCTTGAGCCGCCTCACCGTCCAGCTTAACGGATCCATCTTTGGTGCCGTCGAAGCAAACCAGAGAAACGCGGACGGCCGCATCGCTACTGGTTTTGGCACGCCCTCCCGGCTCCGGCGGAATTGTCCATGCGACATCGCCCCAAGCATCAAAGATGCGCCCCCCTTCAACGATAGGCTTCAGCACCTCACGATTCGTTCCGCCGCGAATAGAGTTGGTGCAGACCAGCCCTGCCCGCGTCAAATCTCCCGCTTGAATTTGTGTCCAAGCCTTGGCGAACCAATAGGCCACCAAATCAACCCCACCAGGCACGTTGTCCCAAGCCTTGCGCAGGGCCACCGTATAGGCCTCACCCAGCCCGGCAATCATCTTTTTGCTGCCCAAAAACGGCGGGTTGCCCACCACCACATCCGCCCGCGGCCATTCCGCCCGCCCTCCATCCGATGCCAACACGGCGTCGCGGTTTTCGATGGTGTTCAGGCTGCGCAGGATCGGATTTTTCGCCGCCTCAAACCCATTCCGCCGGGCTCTGTTGCACAAATCGTCTGATGACCGAGGTTACCCTTTCCCCGGACTGACCTATCCCACGGTTTCCGTGACGGGTATGCCGAGCGCGGTGAAGCCGTTGAGAACGGCGACACGGACCTGGAACTCGGCGACCTGACGGTCAAAGTCGCGCGCCATGAGGCGCTGACCCAGCAGTTTGACACAGTGCATCCATTCGCCGGGAAAACAGTCCCC
>JANMCI010000073.1:0-1525 GCA_031361245.1 Rhodobacterales bacterium | reverse complement strand
CCGGAAGAGGCCGCCTATACCCATTTCCTGCTGGGGGCCGATCACGTCGCCCGTGATGTGTTTTCCCGCATGGTGATGGGCGCGCGCGAAGTGCTCAAGATCGCCCCCGCCGCCACAGTGTTCGCTTTCATGGTCGGCGTGACGCTGGGCCTGCCAGCAGGCTATTTCGGCGGCAAGCTCGACACCGTGCTGTCGTTCCTCGCCAACCTCGTGCTGGCCTTCCCGGTGATCCTGCTTTTCTACCTGCTGGTGACGCCAGAGATCGTGAAGACCGGCATCCCGGTCTATTTCGCGGCCGTTCTGTTCCTGTTCCCGATCATCTTCCTCACCATCCTGTTCAATTCGCGCTACTTCACCAATCCACCGCAGCGCAACCTTTATGTCGGCATCACGCTCGTCCTTGGCCTGTGGGCCTATTCCGGGCTTGCCTTCAACATGGACCCGACGGGCCTGTTCCATATGAATGCCAACCTGTTGAACGTCTTCGTCTCGGTGGTGTTCGTCAACTCGCCCGGCGTCTTCCGCCTCGTGCGCGGCATGACGATGGACATCAAGACCCGCGACTATGTCGCCGCCGGCCAGACCCGTGGCGAGGGCCCGTGGTACATCATGCTGTGGGAGATCCTGCCCAACGCCCGTGGGCCGCTGATCGTCGACTTCTGCCTGCGCATCGGCTACACCACCATCCTGCTCGGCACGCTCGGCTTCTTCGGCCTTGGTGTGTCGCCCGAAAGCCCGGACTGGGGCTCCACCATCGACGACGGGCGAAAGCTCCTGTCCATGGTCCCCCACCCCGCCCTGACCCCCGCCCTTGCCCTGATGAGCCTCGTGCTCGGCCTCAACCTTCTGGCCGACGGCCTCCGCGAAGAAAGCCTGAAAGACTGATGACCCCATCATCTGTCCATGAATATCCCGGAGGTCCGGGGGCTGGCCCCCGGTCCCGCCCACGCGAGAGGAGCCTGCCATGAGCGAAGCCTGGGACCCGTCCAAACCGATCCTCGAGATCGAGAACCTCTCGATCTCGTTCTTCACGCGCCTGCGCGAAATCCCCGCCGTCATGGACTTTTCCTGCACCGTCATGGCGGGCGAGGCGATGGGGCTGGTGGGCGAGTCTGGCTGTGGCAAATCAACGGTCGCCCTCGCTGTCATGCGCGACCTCGGCAAGAACGGCCGCATCGTTGCGGGCTCGATCAAGTTCAAGGGCCGCGATCTGACCCATATGGGCGACGAGGAATTGCGCCACATCCGCGGCTCTGAAATCGCGATGATTTATCAGGAACCGATGGCCTCCCTGAACCCGGCCATGAAGGTCGGTGCGCAACTGGCCGAAGTGCCGATGATCCACCAAGGCATGTCCAAGGAGGAGGCCTGGGCGCTGGCGCGTCAGATCGTGGCCGACGTCCGCCTGCCCGACCCAGACCGCATCATCAACGCCTATCCGCACCAGTTGTCGGGCGGCCAGCAGCAGCGCATCGTCATCGCCATGGCGCTGATGTCCAAGCCCGCGTTGCTGATCCTCGACGAG
>JANMCI010000071.1:0-3305 GCA_031361245.1 Rhodobacterales bacterium | reverse complement strand
GGCTCCCGAAGAACCATGTCGCAAGAGTTTCATTTTCGTCTCCTCAGGTATTCGACCAACCGCCGTCGATCACATGCGCAACGCCTGTGGTATAGGCGCTTTCGTCACTTGCCAGATACACCACCAATGCCGCGATTTCTTCGGGTTCGCCAATGCGGCCAATGGGTTGACGAGCGATAAACGCCTTGCGAGCGGCGTCATAATCGCCGGTGTCGCGCAGGCGTTGGTCCAGCGACGGGCTTTCCACCGTCCCCGGACAGATCGCATTGGCGCGGATGCCGCGCGTGATGAAATCGGCGGCGATGGATTTGGTCAGCCCGATCACCCCGGCCTTGGTGGCCCCATAGACAAACCGGTTGGGGGCGGCGATCACCGATCCCGCAACCGACGCCATGTTGATGATCGCCCCACCCCCGCCCACAATCATGCCCGGCAAGAAGGCGCGGCACATCCGGTACATGGCTGTCATGTTCAGATCGAGGCTGAAGGCCCACTGTTCCTCATCACAGTCCAGAATGGATCCTGCGGCGACAAAGCCGGCGCAATTGAACAACACACTCACCTTGCCCACCGCCTCGACTGCCTCGGCAATCGAGGCCGGGTTGCGCACATCCAGTAGACGGGTTTGCAGGCCTGATGCAGCCAGTTCCGTCAAAGCATTCTCGTTCACATCGGTCGCAATCACTTCAGCGCCTTCGCGCGCCATCGCCAGCGCCGAAGCACGGCCAATCCCTTGCCCAGCAGCCGTCACCAGCGCGCGTTTTCCGTTCAGACGTCCCATCATCACTCCTTTAGACCGGCAGGCAAGCTGGTCCGATTGGTTCAAAAATTTTGTAGGTCAGGATGAACTCCTGATGGCCAAGCTCTTCGGATTTGCTGCGCACGCCGGATGCAAGGGCCAGCACCAGATCGAAAATCTCCTGACCGACATCTTCCAGCGTCGCCGTTCCCTGCAAGACCCGGCCCGCGTTCACATCCATATCTTCGGACAGGCGCGCGTACATATGCGGGTTGGCGGCGATCTTGATCACCGGCGATATCGCCGATCCCACAACCGAGCCGCGCCCGGTGACAAACAATGTGCAATGCGCGCCCGAGGCCATCATCTCCACGATCTCGGCATTGTCGGAAATGTTGGAAAAGCCAAACCGCACCTCGCCGTCGGGCACCACATCCATCAGGTAAAGCCCGCCTTTGGGGGGGATATCGCCGGGTTTGATCAGGCTCGAAATCACCGACTGGCCGGATTTCATATAGGCCCCCAGCGATTTTTCCTCGATTGTGGTCAAGCCGCCATCGGCGTTGCCGCTGGCAAAGCTGCCATAGCCCAATGTCGCATAATAGCGCGCCGCCTTTTCGACCGAGGCGCGCAATTCTGCGGCCAGGGCCGGGGTAGCGGCGCGGGCCTCCATGATGGCTTCGCAGCCGATCAATTCGCCAGTTTCTTCAAAGTTGCAGGCCGCCCCCGCCGCCACCAGCTTGTCAAACGCGATGCCCGCTGCCGGGTTTCCGGTGATCCCCGAGGTGCCATCCGAACCGCCGCAAACAGTGCCGACGATCAACTCGGATACCTCCATCGGCACTGTCGGGGCTGTGGCCAAAGCGGCCACCTGTGCCGCCACCCAGGCGCGCCCCTCGGCAATGCTGGATCTTGTGCCGCCGGTGTTCTGGATCACCAGAATCTTGGCCGGACGGCCCGTTGCCTTGACCAAGCTTTCCACCTGATGCCGATTGAAACTTTCGCAGCCCAGACTGACCAGCAGCACCGCCCCCACATTCGGATGAGTGCACAGCCGCTCCATCATCTTTTGCGCATAAGGGTTGGGAAAGCAGCCGGGAAACCCGATGACATGGGCGTTCTCGCGGTCAACGCCTGCCACTTCGCGCGCGACGTGATGGGCGCATTCCACAAGATATGCCACCGCCACCACATTGCGGATGCCTTTGCGTCCGTCAGACTGAAGCCAACCCCGCATCATTCCCCCCGCTCCAGCGCATAGGTGGGCGTGTAGTCCGACACCAGATTGTGCAGATGCACATGGTCGCCCGGCGCAATCGCCCGGCTGGCGCGGCCAATCGGCGCGCCGTATTTGATCACGCGCTCGCCCGCAGCTACCGGCAGCCGGGCGATTTTGTGACCAAGGCCAAGCGCTTGGGCGAACGCCACCGCGACCCCTTCAACCATCACCATCTCGTCCGCCACGATTTGGTCGCGCAGCACGTAAACGCTGTCGCCAGGGAATAGCAGCATCAGGCGCGTGTCTGTCGGCATCAAAACTCCGATGTTCCGGATAAGCATCCTGCGGGTCCATGCCGCCCAGAATGGCGCGGCGCACGAAGTGAGGCCGAACCGTAAATTCGAATCCCCCGGGCAACCTTTAGGTAAATCGGAGTGTCGCCAGGTAAACTACTCGCGAAATGGCACATCATGGCGCGACCTGCACCTTTATGCCCGCCGGTGCGTTGATCGCGGTCTGCATGGCAGTGCCGAGTTCCGCCAGCGGGTAGACCGACGTGATCAACGGTCTGACGTCGATCCGCGCTGACGCCATCAGCGCGACAGCGGTCGAAAACACGTTGGCGAAACGTAACGAGCCGAGCAGGTTCAACTCGCGCGCCATGATCAGATTCAACGGCAGGGTGACGCTGGCGGGCAACGTGCCGACCTGCACGATCGTGCCGCCACGGCGGACCACGGTGAGCGCTTGGCCAAGGGCGGCGGCGGAGCCGGCCGCTTCGATCACCACATCAAATCCACCCGGGGCCAGCGCTTCGGCTTCGGTAGCGAAATCGGGGGATAGTGCATCGAGGGTGCCGTCTGCCGCCCGATCGAGTGCAAACTGGCGCGGGCCGGGAAGGATGTCACTCAGCACCACCCGGCCCGCCCCGAACATCCGCGCAACTAGCGCCGCCAGCTGACCGATGGCACCACCGCCCGTTACCAGCACGGACTGGCCCGTAAGATTGCCAGCACGCTGCGCTGCATGCACTGCCACGGACAAAGGCTCGGCCATCGCAGCCTCACCCCAGGAAAGCGTGTCTGGGACGGCAAAGGCATTGGCTGCGGGCACCAGCACAAACTCTTCAAATCCCCCGTTGATATGGGGATCGCAGCTTGCGGAGCCGAAAAAGCGCATGTTCAGGCATAGATTATTGCGGCCGCCGCGGCAAATCCTGCAATGGCCACAAGGCATTGATGGGTCGACCGTAACACGTTCGCCGATGCGTGAAGGTGCCACGCCGGGCCCGACAGAAACGATTTCCCCGGCGAATTCGTGACCCAGTACAAAAGGGCGTTTGGGGAC
>JANMCI010000060.1:0-5492 GCA_031361245.1 Rhodobacterales bacterium | reverse complement strand
CGCGGCAGGGCCCACGCTTCCGGCGCCACCACAATCCACCACGGCGTATTCATCATCGGTGGAGGCGCATAGCACCGCCGCATTTCGGGCTGCACATCGCCGACAAGGCAGGGCAAAAGCCCGATGCCCAGGCCCGCACGGACCATGCCCGCCATGTTGGGGACATTGTTGCTGGTTCCCACCCGGTCGCAGACCGGCACCGCGGCCATGAACGCCTTCAGATGCGGCATCGCGGCAATCGTTCCGGCAAAAGCGATCGCAGGGTGACCTGCCATGTCGTCCAGCCCCGTGGGCAGCGGGTTGCGCGCGGCAAAGTCATGCGAGCAATAGGCAGTCCAGTGGATGTCCGGCAGCGCCACGCTGATCAACGTGTCGCCTTCCAGCAGGCCCCCTGCCCGAAAGGCAACATCCGCCTCCCCCTTGACCAGATCAAGACGCTGCTCCGCTGAAAGATAGTCAAAGCGGACATCGGGATGCAGCCGGCGATAGTGCAGCGTCAGGGGCCCCATGAAGGCCGCCATGATCGCCTCAGCGGCCGTTATGCGGATCTCGCCGCCAAGGTCGCGCTTGATCCGTTTCGCGGCACCGTCCAGAGCCAGGGCCGCCTGCTCGACCGCCTCGGCAAGGGGCAGGATGGCCTGCCCGTGCCCGGTCAACTCGCTGCCCCGCGCCCCGCGCACAAACAGGCTGGTGCCCAAGCCATGCTCCAGCGCGTCGATCCGCCGTGTCACCGTGGTCTGGTTCAGGTTCAACTCCTTGGCCGCCGCTAGTGCCGAACCGCTGCGGGCGACGGCCAGGAAAATCCTCAGATCGTTCCAGTCATACATCACACAGCCCCTACCTATGCGTTTATGCATACCAGAACCGCATCACGGCGCATAGCCGCCGTCGCAGGAAGCGTGCAGTTTCCCCCCATTGGAACGATTTACAGGAGAGCCGTGATGAACAAAGCCCTGACATCCTCAGATTTCCCCGTGAAAACCCGCGAAATGCACAGCCACCATTTCGACAGCACGATGTGGAACGGCTTTGCCTTCCGCCCCGATGACGTGATCATCGCCAGCTATGCGAAATCCGGCACCACCTGGACACAGCAGATCGTGTCCGAACTGATATTTGACGGCCATGCGCCCGGCGCGGTCGGCGAGCTTTCCCCTTGGGTCGATCTGCGCATACCGCCCCGCGAAGTGAAACTCCCCGCGATCGAGGCGCAAACCCATCGCCGCTTCCTCAAGACCCATCTGCCGGTCGAGGCGCTGAATTTCTCGCCTGCCGCCAAGTACATCTATATCGGCCGCGATGGCCGCGACGTGGTGTGGAGCCTTTACAATCACCACAAGAACGCCAACGCCGCCTGGTATGGGGCACTCAATGACAGCCCCGGTCTCGTCGGGCCCAAGATCACGCCGCCCACCACGGACGAAGTGCAGTATTTCCGCGACTGGCTGGCCAATGACGGCCAACCCTTCTGGTCGCTGTGGGAAAACCTGCGGTCGTGGTGGAACATCCGCAGATTGGACAACGTCCTGCTCGTCCACTACGCCGACCTCAAGCGCGACATGGCCGGCGAAATGAAACGCATCGCCGATTTTCTTGATCTTGACCCGCAGAACTGGCCCGCAATCCTTGAGCATTGCTCGTTCGACTACATGAAGGCCAATGCCGCCGCCTCAGCCCCCTTGGGTGGCGCGTTTTGGGAAGGCGGGGCCGAGACTTTCATCCACAAGGGCACCAACGGCCGCTGGCAAGGACAGCTGACTGCGGACGACGTTGCCGAATACGAGGCCCGCGCCGTGGCGGAACTGGGCACGGACTGCGCAGCCTGGCTTGCCTCCGGCCGCACCGCCTGAAGCGCCCGGCTGCGTCAAGGACCTGATCCGCCCCAGGGCCGGGTCAGGTCGCCGCGTCGCGCATGGCGCACCATGCCCGAACCACGGCCTGCAGATCACTCTTGCGCCTGCCCAGATCGGCGGCATCTGCGATCTTGAAGGTCCGCGCCTCAGCCCCCTCGCCCTCCAGCCCGGCAAAGCTGCCGGGAATGGTGCCGCCCTTGTGAAAGATCAGGCTGACATGGGCCTTTGCCTTGGGAAAGAAGCTGGCGATATTGCCCTTGCAGGTAAAGGTCGGCGCCTGCCACTTGATGCATTCCTCCACCCGCGGGTCCGCGGCCAGCATGACCTCGCGTACGGCCTGAACCAGCGCCTGTTGCGGGTTGTCATAGCGTGCCATCCAGGCGTCCACTTCGGCCTTTGTCATCCGCCCCCCAATTGGCCACACGCACATGCGGACCATCTGCATCCCGACTTAGGATCTTGCCACCCCTCCGGGTCATGTCAACCGCGCCGCATCGCCGCCCGACGGCGATTTCGACCGCTGCACCGCCCGGCCCGTCACGCCACTGTTACATTACCCCGCTAAGGCCGCTGCTCTGGTGGGACCATCCAGCGGCATCGGGCCGCGCGGCGGCTCCCCGTCCACAGGTGAGCCATGTCCGAACCCTATCACGTCCTTTTCCTGTGCACCGGCAATTCCGCGCGCTCGATCCTCGCCGAGGCCATCCTGAACCGCGAGGGCCACGGCCGCTTCATCGCCCACTCCGCAGGGTCCCGCCCAACCGGCGCGCCCAACCCCTTTGCGCTCAGCCTTCTGCAGCGCGAAGGCTTCGACACCGCCTTCGCCCGCTCCAAATCCTGGGATGAATTCGCGGCACCAGGCGCGCCCAGGCTCGACTTCGTCTTCACCGTCTGTGACAGCGCCGCGGCCGAAGAGTGCCCCTTCTGGCCCGGCCAGCCCATGACCGCCCATTGGGGACTGCCCGACCCCGCCGCCGCCACCGGGTCCGACGCCGAAAGAGCCCTCGCCTTCGCCGAAACCTATCGGGCCATGCTGCGCCGCATCCAGGCCTTCTGCGCCCTGCCGCTGGCCTCCATCGACGCGCTCAGCCTGCGCGGCAGGATCAAGGACATCGGCACGCTATGACCCGCGCCCTTGCAGCCGAGGCCCTCGGCACCCTGCTGCTTGTAGCCGCCGTCATCGGCTCGGCGATCATGGCCAAGGCGCTGACGCCTGACACGGGCGTCCTGCTTCTGGCCAATGCGGTTGCCACCGGCTGTGCGCTTCTGGCCCTGATCACCATCTTCGCACCGCTGTCAGGGGCCCATTTCAACCCCGCCGTCACACTGGTGATGGCGCTGCGCCGCGAGATCACCACCCCGACCGCCGCCGCCTATGTCATCGCCCAGTGTGTCGGAGGCGTTGCGGGCACGGTCCTGACCCACGCCATGTTCGACCAACCGCTGATTCAGACCGCGACCCATATCCGTGCCGGTGGCGCGCAGTTTCTGGCCGAGGTTGTCGCCACCTTCGGTCTGATCCTGATCATCCTTGGGGGGCGCCGCGCCCCGAACCTGCCCACCCTGATCGCGGCCTATATCACCGCCGCCTATTGGTTCACCGCCTCGACCAGCTTTGCCAACCCGGTGATGGACCTTGCCCGCGCCCTCACCGACACGCCCGCGGGCATTCGTCCGCTCGATGCGCCAGCGTTTCTTGTGGCGCAGATCGTCGGGGCGCTCCTTGCGTCCGGCGTCGGCAGCTGGCTTTTCGCCGAGCGGCCCGCCGCCTGACCTCACCCGGCGCCAACCCGAACCCGATCAGCCGACGCGGTCCGCCCAGATCGTGAAGGTCTGCAGCACATGGGGGCCAAAGGAATGTATCAGCGGCACATCGGCCGCATCCCGTCCATAGGACACCACGATCCGCCCCAATCGCGGCATGTTGTTGCGCGGATCAAACGTCCGCCATGCGCCGTCGAGGTAAACCTCCATCCACGCCGCGAAATCCCCCGGACCCGTGACCGGCACACCGATATCGCCGAGATACCCGTTCACATAGCGGGTGGGGATGTTCATGCAGCGGCACAGCGCAACCGCCAGATGGGCAAAGTCGCGGCAAACCCCCGTCCCCTCCTGCCACGCCTCATAGGCGGTCCGGGTGACCCGCGCCGCCATATAGTCAAACCGGATGTGATTGTGGACATAATCGCAGATCGCCTGCACCCGCGCATGGCCGGGTGGCACCTGCCCGAACATGTCCCACGCCATCTGGCTCAGCCGGTCGGTCTCGCAATAGCGGCTGCCCAGCAGGAAAACCACCACCTCGTCCGGCAAAGCGGCCACCGGCATTTCCCGCAACCACGGCTCCACCGCATCGGGCAGATCACTCGACAGGATCGTGGTGTCTTCCTTCAGCCGGAACACACCCGCCGGGGCCACCAGCCGTCTGCACGCATTGCCGAACATGTCGCGATAGACCGAAGTCGCCACCGCAGGCTCGGTCAAGACCCCCGCCTGCACCCGCACATCGTCGCGCCGCTCGTCGCGCGCCGACATCATGCAGATCATCGGCGTGTCCTGTGCACAGGTGATGGTAATGTCATAGCCATAGCGGATCAGCATGCAGCGTCCTTCAAAAGGCCCGGTGGGCGAAGCCGCCACTCTACCCCCCGTCCCGTCCCTTGCACCTATCAAATGCAAGTGGGCGACGAATATTCCCGCCAATGCCTGAAAAACGGGCGCTTTGCCCCCGAAACCCCCCGCTCTGCCGCGCGGATTGCCTCGGACCGGACCAACGCCGCAAGTTGCTCTCCCTTGGCGGCTCGCCACATTTCCGTTCGATTGGGGTCCGATTATCACCATATTAAGGCATCACGCTGAAACTCTCCGAAACGAGAGGGGCTGCGGCAGTGTACAGGATCCCAAGGCACGTGTATTTCGAAAGACGGCGCCTGACCCTGGCCGGTGTTCTGGCGTTTGTGGCGGGCTACGCGCTTTACGCACATATCAACGCCCTTGCTTTCGGCATGCCGTTTCCGGTGTTCACTGGTCTGCTCTACGCCGTCTTTGTGGTTCTTGCGGCCGCCGTGACCTCTTACCTGCTGCCCAATCTGCGCCGCCTGATCGACGGGGTCGCAGTGTCGCGGATCGCTTTTGCGATCTGGGTCGTCGCCGTTCACGGTCAGGAAATCGCCGCCTCGCCCATGATCAGCGCCACGATCGTCGTTGGCGGGGCGATCGTTCTTCTGCAGCTTGGCACCTGGACGGACAAGCTCAGCCGGGCACCGGCCGCTCCGGCCCTGCTTGTGCTTGTTGCGGCATGGGCACGCGCCTTTGCAGAGTGGCTCGACAACACGGCCGTGCGCGGCGGCGCGAATTATCCCGCGACACTCGGGGCCACCGCAGCGGTTGCCACCGCCAGAAGTCACAAGGGTCTGGTCCCGGCCTGATCACCCATCCGTCTGCAAAAGTTAACGCACCCGCCGCCTCCGCGATCGTCCAGATCGTAGAGACGCCGTCTTCACCAAAGGAAGACAGAAGGAAGACCAAAGAAAGACAGCTGGTAATCCCCCCCGACAGTAAGGGGCTGCATGAGTAGAATTTTCTCGGCAAGATGAGCGAGGAGATTCTGAATGAAGACAAGCAGATACACTGAGG
>JANMCI010000533.1:0-8590 GCA_031361245.1 Rhodobacterales bacterium | reverse complement strand
CTTGTCGACCCGGGCCCATTCCGGCAGCCAGGTGCCATGGGCCTCCAGCAGGTCATGGGTCAGCGCCCAGATCTGGTCCAGATCCAGTTCCGCCCCGGTATGGGGGTCCAACATGGCCGCGTGATAGATATGCTCGGGGTTCTCGGTCAGCAGGGCTTGCACGGTCAGGTCCTGCACGTTGATGTTGGTGCGCATCAGCGCAATCAGATGCGGCGGGATGTCATGCACGACGGTCGGCTGCAGCCCCATGTGATCGACCAGCGTCGGCACCTCGACCGCGCAGCCGTCGGGCAGTTGCGGGATATAGCCCTTGTTGCCGTGGTTGCCATAGATCACCGACGGCTCGCCGGTGACGACCGAATTGACGATCTGGCTGGCGTATTCGTGGCTTTCCTTGACCTCGATGGTGTTGGCGGTCTTCAGCGCCGCCGCTTCCTTTTTCCACCGCGCGATCTGCTCGATGCAGCGCACCGGATACTCATCCAGCGGAATCCCGAATTTCTCGATCAGGTCCGGGCGGTCGCGCTTGATGAACCACGGGGTATATTCCGCGAAATGCTCTGACGACTCGGTGACGAAATAGCCAAGCCGCGTCAGCATCTCATAGCGCACCTTGTTGGGGCAGCGCGGGTTCCAATGCGACGGCTTGGGGAAACGCCCCTCGCGGTAGCCCTGCTTCAGCGCAGGGTACAAGTCCTTGTAGGACCCGTCGGCTTGACGGTGCTCGAACGTCATGTAGAACGCCATGTGGTTGATCCCGCCGGCGCGGTAGCGGATTTCCTCGACCGGAATGTCCAGATCGCGGGCCAGTTCGTAAGCCGTGCCCTGCACCGAATGGCACAGGCCGACCTGACGGATCTTGGGATACTTGGCCGCAATCGCCCAGGTGTTGATCGCCATCGGGTTCACATATTGCATCATGATCGCGTTGGGGGCGACCTGCATCATGTCCTCGCAGATCGACCACAGCACCGGCACGGTCCTTATGCCGCGCATGATGCCGCCGATGCCCAGCGTGTCGGCAATGGTCTGGCGCAGGCCGAACTTTTTCGGAACTTCGAAATCGGTGATGGTGCAGGGGTCATAACCGCCGACCTGAAAACAGCAGACCACGAAATCGCAGCCCTCCAGCGCGCGGCGCTGGTTGGTATAGGTCTTGACCGTGGCGCGGCCGCCAAGCGTCTGGTTCAGCTTGCCGATGATGATCTCTGACTCGCCCAGACGTTCAGGATTGATATCCATCAGGCGTATCTCGGCCTGTGCCAGCGCGGGGCGGCTCAGAATGTCGCCGGCAATGTTCTTGGCAAATACGGCAGAGCCCGCGCCGATAAATGTGACGATGGGTTTGGACATGATTGACCTCAGGTTGCGATTTCAAAGGCAGCGCGGACAAGGCGCCGGGTGTAGTCGGTCGCGGGGTTTTCCAGCACATCGGCCACTGGACCCTGCTCGACGATCTTGCCGTTCTGCATGACGATGACGCGGTGACACAGCGCCCGCACCACCTTCAGATCATGGCTGATGAACAGATAACTCAAGCCCTTGTCGCGCTGCAATTGGCGCAACAGGTCGATGATCTGGGCCTGCACCGACAGATCCAGCGCAGAGGTCGGCTCGTCCAGCAGGATGAACTCCGGCTCCAGCGCAATGGCGCGGGCGATGGCCAGACGCTGGCGCTGCCCGCCCGAAAACTCGTGCGGAAAGCGCGACAGGATGGTGTCGGGCAGACCGGCGTCGCGCAGCGCCTGCTTGACCCGCTCGATCCGGTCGGCGCCCGATTTGCCGATGTTGTTGACGATCAGCCCCTCTTCGATGATCTGGCGCACCGACATCCGGGGGTTGAGGCTGGCAAACGGGTCCTGAAACACCACCTGCATCCGGGCGCGGTAAGGCTTCATCTCGCCCCGCCCGTAGGCCTCGATCCGCTGACCCAGAAAGGTCACCTCGCCACCGCTGAGCTTGTTCAGCCGCAGCAGCGCCTGCCCGAACGTGGTCTTGCCCGAGCCGCTTTCGCCGACCAGCCCCAACGTCTCGCCGCGCTTGAGGTCAAGCGACAACCCGTCCACCGCCTGCAAATCGTGATAGGTGCCGCGGAACGCCCCGCCCCGCCGCAGCTTGTAGGTCACGCGGATGTTGCGCCCTTCCAGCACGGTCTCGGGGTCGCCCAGCAACGGGTTGGCGTGACCCCTGGGCTCGGACCCCAGCAGGCGCTTGGTGTAGGGATGCTGCGGGTTGGTGAACAGGCTTTCCGCCGGGCCCTCTTCGCGCACCTGACCGTGCTGCATGACATAGACATAGTCGGCGAACTGGCGCACGACGGTCAGATCATGGGTGATCAGGATCACCGCCATGCCAGTCTTTTCCTTCAACGCCTTGATCAGATTCAGGATTTCCGCCTGCACCGTCACGTCAAGCGCCGTCGTCGGCTCGTCGGCAATCAGGACATCGGGGTTGTTGGCCAGCGCCATCGCGATCATCACCCGCTGGCGCTGCCCGCCCGACAACTGGTGCGGATATTGCTGCACCCGCGATTCCGGCTCGGGGATCTGCACCTCGGTCAGCAGTTGCACAGCCTTTTTCCATGCGTCAGACCTGCTGATCTTGTTGTGGATCCGCAGCACCTCGACCAGTTGTGCCCCCACGGTATAGACCGGGTTCAGCGAGGACATCGGTTCCTGAAAGATCATCGTCAGCCGGTTGCCGCGCAGGTGGCGCATTTCGCTCTGGGGCAGGCGCGACAGATCCTTGCCGTCATACAGGATCTCGGTCTTGCCCGACACCACCGCGCGCTTGGTCAAAAGCCGCATCAGCGCCCGCGCCGTCACCGACTTGCCCGAGCCTGACTCGCCGACCAGCGCGATCGTCTGGCCCTTGTGCAGGCGGAACGACACGTCGCGCACCGCCTCGACTTCGCCGCCCAGGACCTTGAAGGTGACGCCGACATTGCGGGCGTCGATCACCAGATCGCCAGTTGTATTGGTCATCTGCGGCACCTCAATAGGGGTCAACGGCGTCGCGCAGGCCGTCGCCCAGCGCGTTGAACGCAAAGACCGCCAGCAGAACGAACCCCACCGGCGACAGGATCCACGGATGCGACCCGATGGCGGTAAAGGTCTGCGCGTCCTGCAGCATCAGCCCCCACGAGATCAGCGGCGGCTTCACGGCAAAGCCGAGGTAGCCAAGAAAGCTTTCCAGCAGGATGATCGTCGGGATGCCAAGGGTCACCGCCACGATCACATGGCTCAGCACGTTGGGCAGGATGTGCCGGGTGATGATCCGTCCATCCGACGCGCCCACGGCCACCGCCGCCCGCACATAATCGACCCGCGCCATCGCCATGGTCTTGCCGCGCACCTCGCGCGACAACTGCGCCCAGCCCAGACCCACGATCACCAGAATGACAAACGAGATGAACAGGTAAGGCGGCGATGTCGGCGGGATCAGCGTGGCCAGCGCCAGATACAGCGGCAGCTGCGGAAATGCGAGGATCACCTCGACAAACCGTTGAAACCACATGTCAAACCGCCCGCCGATATAGCCCGAGGTGATGCCCAGCAGCGTCCCGATCGTGGTGATCATCGCGATGGAGACCAGCGAGATCATCAGCGACAACCGGCTGCCGTAAATCCCGCGGCTCAGCACATCGCGGCCCAGCTTGTCGGTGCCCAGCAGATGCAGCGCCGAGCCGTCGGCGACCCCGATCAGATGGCGCTCCATCGGGATCAGGCCGAACAGCCGGTACGGCGTGCCCTTGCCGAACAGCACCAGCTGGCGCGGATGCTCCATATCCGGCCCCATGACGGGCTGATAGGTCACCGGGTCCAGTTCGGCCCCCTCGACGATGGAATAGGCGACGGGCCAGAGCGTAAAGCCGTCCTTGGTAAAGAACGAGAGATGATCCGGCGGCGCAAAGGACGCCGTGGGCTTGTTGGGGTCCATCGGGGCCACGAACTCGGCAAAGATCGCCGCCAGCAGCAAGAGCGCCACCAGCGTCAGCCCGATCATCCCCGGCAGCGACCGCTTGAACCGCCGCCACACCAGCGCAAGGTAGCTTTGGCTGGCCGTCGGGGCCGAGGAGATGCGGTCGTCTTCGACCTCGCCTGCATGTGTCATGCTCATTATTCGTTCCCCACCCGGATGCGCGGGTCCAGCCACACCAGCAACAGGTCCGCGATGATATTGCCGATGATCAGTGTCGCCCCCAGCACCAAGAGCAGGCTGGCGGTCACGAACACATCACCGATCGCCATCGACCCCACGATGGCCGGGCCGATGGTGGCCAGACCAAAGACGATGGCCACCTCGATCTCGCCCGTCAGCATGTAGGGCAGCACCACGCCCTGATAGGCGACCAGCGGATGCAGTGCGTTGGGCACGGCATGGCGCATGATGACCGCACCCTCGCCCAGACCCTTGGCCCGCGCAGTTTCGACGTATTGCATGTTCAGCGTGTCCAGCAGGTTCGCCCGCATGACCCGCATGTTATAGGCCAGCCCGCCGATCGTGGCGACCGCGATCACCGGCCAGACATGCTGGATCAGGTTCCACAGCTTGGCCCAGTTGAAATCGAACCAGCCCAGCCAAAAGACCTGACCGCCGAATTTGGACGAATAAAACGACCCGATTTCCTGCACGTTCAGCTTGTAGGCCAGCAGGTAAAGGATGATCAGCGCCATCAGAAAACGCGGCACGGTCATGCCAAGGAACGAGACAAAGGACAGCACCGTATCGACCCAGCTGTATTGCCGCGTCGCCGCCAGAATGCCGAACCCGATGCCGAAAAAGGATGCCAGGATGTGGCAGGTCAGCGCGATGATGATGGTCTTGGGCAGCCGCGCCATGATCACTTCTGACACCGGCTTGTTGTACAGATAGCTCTGCCCGAAATCGCCGCGCGACACGATGCCCCAGATCCAGCGGCCATATTGCAGGACCATCGGGTCATTCAGTCCGTGCTCCAGCCGGTAGGCATTGGCTGCCCGGTCCGCCGCCTCGACCGTGGCATTTCCCTGCACGATCATGTTGGTGCGGATGAAGTCGCCGTAGTCGCCCGGCGGGGCCTGAATGATGGTGAAGGTGATGATCGACATCACCAGCAGCACCGGTATCGCCTGCATGAGGCGAATGCCCAGAAAGCGCAGCATGGCACACCTGACGTAAAGGGGAAGATGGGGGAACCGGCGGGCAAAGGTTTCCCCTGCCCGCCGGTCGGGTTTAACCCTTAGTTCGCGGCAACCGGACCCGCCGATCCGGGCGCACCCGGCAGCGTGTTCGGATGCAGTTCGGCACCGATCTGCTGGTCAGCCGGAACGAAGACCCGCTCGCGGATGATATTGTCCTCGGCCCAGTTGTACATGAAGACCGGAGCGCCTGCCGGGATGTTGGCAAAACGTTTGTTGACCATCAGTGCACCCGGATAGGCCGTCAGGCCGATGCCGTCGAGATTGGTCGTGTAGACGTTCTGATAGTGCTTCATCAGGTCAACACGCTCTGCGGCGTCACGGCTTCCCATGAACTTGTTGACAGTGTCCACCAGGTCCTGCTCATAGGGAAGCAAGTCCAGCTCGCCGGCCGTATTGGCGCGGTGGTTGACATCGGTCGTCGGACCCACCGGCGCCAGCGCCGTGGTGTTCTGGATCACGGTGATCAGCTCGGTGCCGTTGCGCACGATGATCCAATCGTATTTGCCGCTGTCGCGCGCATTGTCAAAGTCCTTGCCTGACAAGGCGTTGACCGACACTTTCACCCCGACATCCGCCATCATGGCAACCACGCCTTCAGCAAGGTTCTTGTCGGTGGCATAGTCGGTCTGGGTCAGCAGTGTCACGTTCAGATCACCACCGCCCGCGAGGTTGACAAAGCCGTTGGCGTCGCTGTCGGTCAGACCGGCTGCTTCCAGCGCGGCTTTGGACGAGGCGGCATCGTACGGATAGTAAACCGTCGAGTCCTTGTCATAGAACGCTGTCCCGGCATAGATGCCGCCCGGATAGATCGTGGTGAAAGGACCTTTGACAAGGCTGTCACCCAGACGCTGCCGGTCAAGACCGTAGGAGATGGCCTTGCGGAAATCGAGGTTGCGGTTCAGCTCGCGGATCGCCTGACCGTTCGCATCCGGCTCGCCCCAGCCATTGCCCGACAAGTTTGTCAGCAGCGTATAGCCGATGGTGCGGGGTCCGAAGGCCAGCTTGGCCGGGCTTGCCGGGTCAGCGGCCTTCTTCAGGCTTTCGACATAGTTTTCAGCCTGCTCCAGGTTCGAGAAGTCAGCCGTGCCGGCCACGGTCTGCACGTCGCGGTCACCCCAGGTCGACAGGCGATACTGCATCTCGTCCAGATAGGGCAACTGGTTGCCGGCTTCGTCAACCTTCCAGTAATAGGGGTTGCGGCGCAACACGACGATGTCGTCGGGCCGATGCTCGACCACAGCCCACGCCCCCATGACCGGGAAGTTCATATAGTCGGCCGGGATCGCTTCGAGGAACGCCGTGTAATCCTTGCCGCCGTATTTCGGATGCAGCGGCTTCAGGATATGAGCCGGGCCGGGGCAGAAATTGTCTGCCATGGCAAACAGAACCGATTCCGGGAAGGCCGTCGGGAAGGTCAGCGTAAAGGTAAAGTCATCCACCGTGGCATAGGCGGCACCGCCATAGGTATCGACCGAGGCGCCCTTCAACGGCGTGACATCGGGGTCAATCACGATGTCATTGTAATAGAACTCGATGTCGGCCGTGGTGAACGGCACACCGTCCGACCACTTGGCACCCTCGACCAGATGCATGGTCAGCACTTTGCCGTCTTCGGACCATTCCCACGCCTTGGCAAGGTTCGGCAGCGCTTGCAGGTCAGCCGCGTTCACTTCGAACAGCGGACCGGTGCGGGTCAGACATTCGACCAGACCGATGTCGATGCCGCCCCAGCCATAGCTTTGGCCGGCCCAGAAGTTCCAGCCTTGCGGACGGCCACCGATGACGTGACGCATCACGTCGCCATAAACGCCAGTGCCGTCGGGCTCGTTGGCGGTCTTGAAGACCAGCGGCTCTTTGGGCAGACGCTCGGCCACCGGCGGCAGCTTGCCGGCATCGACAAAGGCCGTGACCCAAGCTGGTTCGCTGTAGGCGGGCAGCGCCTTGTATTCATAGATGTCAGCGCGATTGACGTAGACGGGCTCGCCTTGGGCATCGAACTTCGGTGCGTCCGGTGGGGTCGTGGGTGCCATCATATCGGCACGCACCGCCACAGCAGACACACCCAGCAGAAGCGTTGCCAAAGCAACGCGCCGGATATGCATGGTCATGTTTCCTCCCTTGGCCGAAACTGGCCGGGTTTCCCTGGTAACAACGCAGCCTTGGTCGCTTGACGCGATTCTTCTGCGAAGTTCCCTGACATTGCGGACAAATCCCCTTTACAACAATAGCGCTTTGCCAGATTCTATTCCGGCTTTCTCAGATTCGGAAAACTGTCGATGAAGGATGACCGCGACGGGGGCCGCCTGAACGCCGCCCCGGCCCACGAGCGCCACTTCTACGCCGCAAATCGCGCCTTCGGCCGCTTCGGCATGCGGATCTTCGAGCCGCAAACCATGTCCATGCCGCATTGGCACGGCCATGTCGAAGCCAACTTCGCCATTCACCACTCGATGGACTATGATGTCGACGATGAACCCGTCCATGTTCCCGCCGGGCGGCTCGCGGTGTTCTGGGCCGGCATTCCGCACCGGCTGAACTCCATCACCCCCATCGGCAACCAGCCGCCAAGGCTGTGCAACATCTACCTGCCGCTCGACGCTTTCCTGATGATGAACCACATCATGCCCATGCAGGTGGCCCTTCTCGGCGGCGGGATGCTCTTGTTCCCCGAGGCGCTGTGCAACGAGGACATGGTGCGCCGCTGGTATGCCGACTACCGCTCCGGCGATTTCGAGCGCACCGAGGTGCTGAAAATGGACCTGAACGCCCTGTTCCGCCGCGCTTTCACCACCCAGCCCGAATTCCTGCGCGCCCCGCGCAATGACGCGGCGGGCGACCGGGCGCTCAGTTCGGTGCACATCCGCCATGTCATCGCCATGGTGCGCTTCATTCTGGAAAACCTCGACAAACCGCTGCGCAACGCCGACATCACGGCCATGACGGGCCTGCACGAGAACTATGCCCTTGGGTTGTTCACCAAGATCATGCAGATCCCGCTCAAGCAGTTCGTGTTGCGGATGCGCCTGATGCGGGCGCGGGCGCTGCTGGTGGAAAGCTCGCTGGCCATCGCGTCGGTGGCCGAGGCGTCCGGCTTCACCTCGATCAGCCAGTTCTACCACCAGTTCAAGGCGGCCTACGGCACCTCGCCCAACGAGGTGCGGTCCAGCTATCTGGGATAAAGCGTTTTGCCTTTGATCCGGTTCACCTGATCAAAGGCGAAACGCAACATTCCCAGGCGGTTGTATGTCTTGGTTTGCCTTCAATCTGATTCAGATTGAAGGCAAACCGCTTTAGAGCATGTCGCGTTCATTCGGGTTTGTATCCTGCGGCGATGAAGTAGTTGAGGCATTCGTTTTCTGTGAAGAGGTCGCAGACGGTGCCGACGGCTTTCCAGAGGTCATTGAAGG